>CALVVX010000046.1 GCA_944364015.1 uncultured Bacilli bacterium
AGTGTTGTAAGAAAAGAAAAAGAACCGATGAATATTGAAAGTTTTATTCGAACAATAGAAAAAAGGACAAATATAGACAAAGACATTATTGATAAAATTGTGGATAATTTGACGGATAGTGATTAATTATCTATAGCTTTTCAATATACCAAGTAGAATTTCCAAAGTGATTGAAATTCCATTGTAATTGAAAGTAAAAATTGTATTCCATAGAATTATCATCTTTAAAGTTATAAGAATACTTATTTAATTGTGTTCTGCGATATCTTTCAAAAGCAGTCCTAATTTCTTTTGCAAACTTTTTTCTAAATTCAGGATAAGTTATCTCTAATGTTTCTCTTGTCAGTTTATTTTTCAAAATCATCTTCAAACCCTCGTATGTTATCAAGCTCTATATTATATCTTTTGCCTTGTTTATCAACACAAGTTGCGTAATCTATCTCTGCATCAGCAAACTTATTTTTCCAAATACAAATCAACAAGCCGATTTCTTGTGTTTTTAAATTCAAAACCTTTGTGCCATAAAGTGCATAATCTTTTTCTGTCATTATTCTTCCCTTTCAAGTATCAAATCTGAATAGATATCATCAGGCATTTGTGGGTCTATTAAAAACTCTTTCATAAACACAAATCTTTCTCCGTAGGCGTTTTCACAAATTACAGTGTCGAAGTTATAGAATCCAATTACTTTGTAGTACTCGTTATCAGAGTTTTCAAAACCTCTAATCTTTTTTATTTTGTATTTTTTGCCTAATTCAATCATTGCTACCTCTTATCAGCAATGATATTCATTACTCTTAATGAGTAAAATATCAAGTAAATACACACAAAACGTATCATTTAGACATAAAAAGTATTTTTGTAATAAGTAATTATATAAAAACGGATAACAGTCCTTTTAAGCAAACTGTTAAAGTAAGATATGAATTACTATCTCTTATTAATATAAAATTCAATACAGCGCTTTTTGAACACTTTTTGAACGGTATTAAAATCTTATTTGAATATTACCTTTCCGGATAATTTATAAAATAAGCGTTCACTGTATCAGTATCTCGCCTTAAATTTTCGACGATTGGAGTAAGATTATACAGCTCTTCAATTTCTTGCTGCGTCCTGCAAAAATAATCAATTACAGTAGCTGTATTATAAATCCGCTCAGCTAGTTTTTCTAACTTCCTAAAATCTTTTTGTTTAATCTTGTATTTTTTATTTTTACTCATACGACCTCCTTTTTTAGGTTTCGTATTCATTGCTTAAATACAATAAAATAGCAAGTTTTTATACTTTTTGTGTTACAATAAAACTATGGAAGAATCTTTAATTAAAGACTTTATAGAATATGCAAAAACTGTAGAGGGTTATGAAAAAGGAGAAGGCCAAACCTTTTTGAATAGGTTTTGGAATGTATTTGGATATCGTGACGTTCATGATGCTGGTGGGAAATTCGAAGATAAAGTAAAAATTGATAAATCAACTAAGTTTTCAGATATGTTAATTGAAGGGAAAATTTTAGTTGAAATGAAATCAAGAGGAGAAAATCTCGATAATCATTGGAAACAAGCAAAAAATTATTGGGATGAATTATATTCTAAACGACCTAAATATGTTATGCTTTGTAATTTTGATGAATTTTGGATATATGATTGGAATATTCAAAAAGAAGCTCTTGATAAACTAACAATAAAAGAACTTTTCGAAAACACAAAAAGATGGGAAGCTTTCAATTTTTTATTAAAGGAGGAGTTAAAACCCAAATTTAAAAATGATTTAGAAGAAGTTACAAGGGAAGTTGCAGATAAACTTGTTTTTGTTTATAACAGTTTAGTAAAAAGGAAACAAGAAATTCAGCTTGAAAGAGAGCAAATCCAAAGATTTGTTTTACAATGCTTAGTTGCATTGTTTGCTGAGGATGTAAATTTATTTCCAAGGTCTAATTTTTTTAATAGTATTATTACAGAATGTCTTAATGGGCAAAGTAGTTATGACTTATTCTACGATCTTTTTTCTTGTATGAATAGCCCAGAAGTACCTATTGCAGGTAAATACAAAGGAGTTGCATATTTTAATGGAGGCTTATTCAAAGAAATTAATCATATAGAGCTTAACGCAGAAGAGTTAATTGCTCTAAAGGAGGCTTCAGATAAAGATTGGTCAAAAGTTCAACCATATATTTTAGGAGCAATATTTGAAGATAGTATGGAGAAAGAAGAACGACATGCGTTTGGGTCCCATTTTACATACGAATCAGATATAATGAAAATAGTTAATCCAACTATAGTAAAACCCTTTAAAGAGAAAATTGAAAAAGCAAAAAAATTAGAAGATTTAAAAAAAATACATAAAGAATTATGTGATTTTAAGGTATTGGATCCGGCGTGCGGTAGTGGCAATTTTTTATATATTTCATATAGAGAAATTAGGCATCTGGAAATTGATATTTTTAAAAAAATGATAGATGAATATGCTTCTGTTTCTCAAAAAGATATATTTGTTTCTGGTATAAATAGTAAAAATTTTTATGGAATTGACATAAATCCTTTTGCAGTTGAACTTGCTAAAGTTACAATGTCAATTGCAAAAAAATATGCTGCAGATGATTTTAACAACTTTAAAACAACCATAGGTAAAAGTTTGGGTTTGAACTTGGATAGTCCTATTCCTTTTGATAATATGGATCAGAATATTATTTGTATGGATGCAATTTTAAATGAATGGCCAGAAGTGGATGTTATAATAGGAAATCCGCCTTATATAACAGCGAATGATATGAATAACGAATTAGGCGTTGATTATACAAAACAAATTCGTGAAACATACCCTAATATACCAGGAAAAGCAGATTTTTGTGTTTGGTGGTTTAGAAAAGCGCATGAATGCTTAAAAGTTGGAGGACGTGCAGGTTTAGTTGGAACAAATACTATTTCTCAGAATTATTCAAGAATTGGTGGCTTAGATTATATTACAGCAAATGACGGTATTATCTTTAATGCTATTTCTTCTCAGGTTTGGAGTGGGGATGCCGTAGTTTATGTATCAATTGTAAATTGGCAAAAAGGTAGCAGTAAAGATATAAAAGTAAAGAGATTATATTGCCCTGTAGAAGAAAAGAAAGATTCTGAGTTTGTTTGTTATGAATTGAATAATATAAACTCTATGCTAAAACCGATTTGTAATGTTTCATTAGCTTTTGACCTAAAAAAAACAAATGATAGTCCCACAAATAAAAGTTGTTTTCAAGGTCAAACAGTGGATAATGGTTTTTTGATAGATTTAAAATTGGCTAGTGCTATTATAAGAAGAAACTCAAATAATAAAAAAGTATTAAAACCTTTTCTTATCGGTGAAGATCTTTTAGGCTCAATTGACTCTACACCACAAAGAGTTGCGATTGATTTTAATGATTTAAATTTATATGAAATTCAAAAATATAAAGAGCCATTAAAAATTATTGAAAAAACAATTTTACCTATTGTAAAAGAGAAGGCTGTAAAGCAAGAATATTCCAATAAAAATAGCAAAATAAAAAAATATGATAGAATAAATCATTACAATAAATGGTGGACATACTGGAGGAATAGAAAACCATTATTAGACAAATTGCAAATGCTTAATAAATATATAGTTTGTTCAAGAGTTACTAAACGTCCTATTTTTGAATTTATTTCAACTAAAATTCGTCCAGGCGATGCTTTAGTTGCATTTACTTTTGAAGATGATTATTCTTTTGGAATAATTTCATCTAATATTCATTATAAATGGTATGTCGCAAGAATATCGACTTTAAAAGGAGATCCAAGATATACTAATACAACTGCATATAATAGTTTTGTTTGGCCACAATTTGGAATACCATTTGCTACCAATAAGGAAAAATATATTAATGAAAATAAAGAACAAATACAAAAATTAATAAACAATGTTGCTATAGCTGCAAAAGATTTTTATTTATTAAGAGATAAGATTAGAAATAATTGTCAAATGTCTTTAAGGGATATTTATAGGACCTTAGAAAAACCTGGTAAAAATGAATTGAAAAATCTACAGGAAAAATTAGATAAGGCTGTAATTGAAGCATACAGATTTGGAACCCCTAAGAATATATGGTCTAACGATATATTACAAATGCTATTGAATTTAAATTTAAAATGTGGTGAATTTGAAAAACAAGATATACAGTTAGTTTCACCAGGATTACCAGATTTTTATTCTAATAAACAATTATTATGTTCAGATTATTGTATAAATGTAAATAGGGAAAAATGAAAAATTCTTTAAAAACTTTTACTTTGACAAGTGTAAAAAATATACAACGAGCAATTGAAAACAATAATTTAATTATTTTTGTTGGTGCAGGAGTTTCTAAAAATTCAGGAATTCCAACTTGGGCAGATGTTATTGAAGAACTCGCTAATGAATTAGGTATTTGTGCTTGTACAAAAGATTACAATGGCAAGAATATTTTTAGTAATGATGAATACTTAAAAATTCCACAATATTATTATAATGAACGTGGACCAAAAGAATATTATGACAAAATACAGAAAATATTGAACAAAGATGTTAAGCCAAATGAAATTCATAGAATAATTTTTGAACTTAATCCTCGACATATAATAACAACAAATTATGATAATCTAATTGAACAGCAGGAGCGAATCCAAAAAAGAAAAAAATATTCTAAAGTTGCAACAAATAAAGAATTAGCAAACATTAAAACAAATAACCTAATAATAAAGATGCATGGGGAATTTGATAATATTGTTTTGAAAGAAAGTGATTATGATTCATATTCAAATAATTTTAAACTTATTGAAACATACATCAAAGGTTTATTTACAACTGGAGTTATCCTTTTTGTCGGTTTTTCAGCGGAAGATCCTAATATAAGAAAAATCCGCCAATGGATTAAAGATATATTAGGAGATAAATACCAACCTGCATATTTAATAGATGTAAATGCTTATGATAATGTAAATGAAGAAGAATTTAGAATTAAAACGGAATATTTTAAACATCAAGGTATATACAAGTTATATTATTCTCAATTAGAAGATGAAATTGAAGAAATTTTTAAAACTAATAAAGAAGAGATAAATCTAAAAAATCAAGGTTTGGAGTTATACAAATTTTTATATTTTTTAAAAAATTATAAAAATAATAACATAACAAAATATTATAACGATTTAAAACATTTAGAATGTGTGAATGTTATAACAAGAGATCTATTATCAAAGGTTTTTGGTGTTGATATCATTGTTAGACAAAATAATGGAGCATTCTTATTTGAAAATAGTCAACAAACTTTTAATATAGATTTATTGAGATGTAAAAAAGTTTTAACACAAGAAGATAAAATAAAAGAAAATTTACATTTGCTGTATTGTAATTCTATATTAAATAAAGAAGATACAGAATTTGTATCTTCTCAAATTCACAATTCTAATTCATTTTATCATACTGGGAAAATACTTCATAAAAAAGAATTACAGCCTTATCAAAATATTTTATCTTTTCTAAAAAATAAGTATCCTCTGTTGGATGATGAATATCCTAAGATTAAGTATATTTTTCAAGTTATAGAACAAGCAATTTCATATGAAAAGGGGTTGTGTGAAAATACGTTCATAAATAATTTAACTCATTATACATATGATATTTCAGATATTATGGTAAAAGAAAACTCTATAGATATTTTTAAAAAGCCATATGTTTTATATAAAACAAATAAATTAATTGAAGCATATAAATCATTAGAGCAAATATCTATAGAATATAGTGACAGTCCATTATTATTTTATTTGTCTGAATTTAACAGAAAAATTATTGCAAAATCAATAAAAGTACAGTCTTGTCATGAAGCAACAAAAGAAGAGCAAAGAATAAGCGAAGAATATAATAAAATAGACTTAGAATTAATAAAAAAAGATAAATTACCATTATCAATAAAGGAATGTTCTACCTGTTTTACTATTGATTATCTTTCTAAATCTGCTATAGAACTAATTAGACTATGCGAAAAAATTCACCAAACGAAAGATATAGTTGAAAAAGGTGGTAGCTCTATTGATTCTGATATTAATCAATTATATTCTAAATTTTATAAGTTTTGGAATTTTACTGCAAACAATTTTTTATTTATTGATAATTACTCTGATATAAAAGATGTATATTTTAATTTTATAAAGGCAATTTTAATAAGCTATAGTATAGATGAATCAATATGTAATGGTGGAAGTTCTTTTCAAACAAATAAAGTAGTCGATTTTGATTATTTTGATATCTTTATAATGATAGAGTATATTGAGCCAAAAACTTTATTACAATTAATTAAACGCTATAACATTAAAGAATTTAGGTTGAATAATCAAAATTTAAATACAAAACAAGAATTATTAAACGCTTTTACTTCAATTATTGATCGAGCTATTGAAGGTATGGATTTTTGTATTGTTAATAAAATAGAGGTTTTTTTAATTATCTTTTCATTAGTTGAACTCTCAACTGATGAAATAGTATATATTATTAAAAAATATATCGAGCTATCTGAAAAATATAATGCTAAAACTATTTCATTTGCTAATTTTAGAAATAATAAGCTTAGAATTTTGAGAGAATTTGTTGTAAATCTTTATAATAAATACAGAGATACTAGTACAAAAATTAATATAAATTTAATAGAAGAAATTATTATTAAATACAAAGACACAATTAATTTTTATAACGCAGATAAGGATTATTTCTCTTTAATAAGAAATTGTTTATTAATAATATCGGATTCTAAAACAAATAAATATAAATTAAATTCTCAAATTATAAATTTTTATATACATGAATCTCGTAATTATGATAGTATATACAAATTATTAATTTTAATATATTCTTTAACAGATGCAAATTATAAAAATAAAATAAAAAGAATTATAAAAGAAAAGGTTACAGAATTGCAACCTGATAATGTTGAAATATTTAGTGAAGCTATCAAATATGGAATAATAAAATTAACACAAAAAAAAGAAAATTTATTGTTGAAAATCCTAAATAATGAAATAGAAAATAAGAAAAATGTTGGAAACTCTCAAGAAAAATTTGTTGATAATATATCTATAATGCTTTACATAATATTAGATTTATTAATATGTGATAAATGGATACAAATAGAGAAATTAAATAATTTGATTAGTAATCTGTATCAAATATTAGAATTGTATAGAATAAAAGCTAACAGGCAAAATATAGAAAGAGCTATAAATATATTCCAATTATATATAGATTTAAAAAAATGTAATTTTAAGGATATAGATATTTTAGATTTTACACAACTTAATGATAAAAAAATAAAAATTTTAAAAAAAATAATTCAATCAGATATAAATGTAAAAAAAATAATTATTAATAAATTTATAGATAATATTAGTATTCCTAGTTATCCACATGATAATGAAATAATTAAAGAATTTATGAGAAATATACTTATATAGTAATTAGGAGATGATAATGAAACGTATTGCTGTAATAATATGGGGATTTAGTAATTCAGGAAAAACAACAACAATAAGACATTTAGTTGGAGTTTCAAAAAGATTATGTAACTGTAATTTTAAAATTTTAAATATTCAGAATACTGAAATTGAAGTATTTGTAGAAGGACAATCTCCTAGTGAAAAAGATCAAACTTTAGAAGAATTAATACATGTTTATTATAAAAAGGATGGTTTACCTAACAACATTATAGTTGCTGAGCAAATTAATGGTAAAAATGCAGGAAGTACCATTAACTTCTTAATAAAAAATCAATATAAAATTAATTTTTTTGTAATACAAAAACCTGAAAGTTATAATAAAACTCATTGGGATTATAATTCTAAAGCAATTCCATCAAAAATTGACTTAGACAAAAGAATTGATGATATAAGAGCTGTATTTTCAAATTAAGAAGAATTAATTATATATTACCTAATAAAAATTTTTCTAATTTAAATTTCCCAGTTCGTCCATAACAATTTCTACAGCAATCTAAATTAAGTCTTGCAGGATGTTTGGGATAATGTTTAGATTTATTTGCACAGAATGTGAAAATGTTTTCTTTTAGTTTCAATTTATTAGTCATTTTTATTGCATCTTTACTATTTTTAATAAATATATTACCTTTATTACCCCAAGCAGCTAATAAATCCGTGTCATCAATTTCACTTAAAATAAAATCTATATCAATTATTTCATTATTTTTTATATTATTTGGATTTGAATCAATAATTGTAATTAAGTTCAGAATTTTTATTGAATTATACCCCGTATCATTTGCAATTTTTATCACATTTGTTACTGTTTGGTCTATATATGTATTATTTTTTCTAAATTCTGACGGATTAAACATTATAACAGTAAGTTTATTTTTAACATCATTTGGCAATATATCTATCTCTAGTATATAGCGATTTTTTAATTTGTCTTTATAAAAATATCGCTTTCCTTTTAATTTTATTTCCTTATCTTTGTCTTTAATTGTTGTTATAGGAATATTTTCACTATTTAAAAATTTTCTTAATATCATTAATAACCTTTTTTATTATATATTTTTATAATTATATAATAAAAAAATATATAAAATTAAATACTCATTTTGAGTGTTACAAATAATCATTTAAGGTGTTTCTTTACATCAATCCTGTACGGTTAAAATGATTTTACCCCGTAAAGCGGCTTTGTGTTTAGGTTTCAACCAGCCGGAAGTGTCCGAAAATAATCAAACCAAATTACTTAAAAAGCTTGTAGGATGTGGTAAATCTCCGATTTACCACATCAAATAATGTTTCTGTAATCAAAGATTACCAAAACCTACTAATCTTAATAACATTCCTCTTTGTA
>CALVVX010000047.1 GCA_944364015.1 uncultured Bacilli bacterium
GGTCAAATAGAAGCTCCTATTCGAGTTGAAATAGACGGATATATAGTAAATCCTCAGATAGATTTATATGTTGAAGGAGTTTTATATAAATCAGTAAAAATTAATATTACTATAAATCAGTATGAAAAACTTATTTATGATAGTAGAGAAAACAATTTTACTATTGCTAAACAAAACACAGATGGAACTTTAACAGATTTATTTAGTTTAGATTACATAGATTTTGAAAATGATAACTTGATTGTTGTTCCGAAAGAAAAGAGTTGTGAAATAGTATTGACAGCAGATAATGAAGTGCTTTCAGCAAAACTTACAATTTATCCTCAATATAAAGCAGTTTAGGAGGTTTTAAATGGATAGCTCATTAACAGTTAATTTTAACGGTCAATTATATACAGCTATATATAATGCTCAAACAGGATATTATGAAGTAGAATTAAATGCTCCTGAAACTGGAGGTATTTATACAGCAGATATAGATTATACAGATTTTATGGGCAATTTTTTTGAAGATTCGCAAGTTATTCAAATTTTTGCTAAAGAACCAGTTAAATTCTTAAGTGATAGAGTTTTTATGTGGATTTTTGATAAAAAAACTTTTAATTTAAAAGATATAGTTGAGCTGTCTTATTTTGATATAAATATTGATGAAGAAACAAATGCAAACACAATTATAGATATTTTGAAAAAAACCTCTGCAGCTGCGAAAGATATTGTTGTAATAAAAAGAAACAATGAAAATATTTTTTGGGGAATAGTTGATAACATTCAGAATACAGATGGACAAATTTTATATGAGTTTACTTTAAAATATTTAACTAATTTGTTTAATCAAAATATAATTCTTAAAAATGAAGAATTAATAAAAACTACTGGAATTGAAGATTTTATAGCAAAATGTATAGATGATAATTTTATAAATAATACAGACACATTTGTTAATTTAGATTTTTTAGAAATAGTTGTAAAATCACACACGAAAAAACAGATTAGTGTATCAAATGTCAATAATGGCATTTTTAATCTACATACATTTATGACAAATTGTACTCAAGATTATGACATAGTATATAGTTTTGAAATATCAAATAAAAAGCTACAAATAACAATAGAAGTTAAAGATTTAAATAAAGAATTGATTGATGTAAACTTACAACCTATTTCAAATTACTCTGAAGTATTTGAGACGGACTTTGTAAGTAAAGTTATAGTTTTAACAGAAACGGATCCATACACACTGTATCTTTTAAATGATAGAACGACAACTACAGATATGAATAATCCAAATCGTGTTGAAGGGAAAACAGAAGTAACTTATACGACTAATTTTGAAGATGCTGAGCAGACAGCTTTAAACATAATGAAAGGAAATTCATATAATCATAATATTACATTTGAATATAATGATAGATTAATTCCAGTTGGAACTCCGATAGCTATAAAAACAAAAGAGTCTTTAATATATGACACGTATATTTCTGCAATTAGAATTACTCAAGATAAATTTATTGAGTATACATGTGGAAATATACGTGTTGATTTTATAAATAAATTATTAAAAGAAAGGAGCAATTAAATGCTTAAAGGTCAAGTTTTTTCAAGACAATTATTTGAAAGTCAAATATTTGCTTTATTTATTAATACTTTTTTAAATGGAGAGAATGGAGTATCAAGCAACTATAAAAATGCAATGCAACCTACCTATAGTGGTAGCAATGTAACAATTAATAGTGGAGCAGTTTGTATTCAAGGAAGATTTTTAGAAGAAGATACTGGATATACTGTAAATGCTGGAACTAATCCAGCTTATTGTAAATTGGTAATTGAAATTAATCTAGATGAACAAAATACAGAAAGTGAGTTTAATCAAGGATCTTATAAAATAATTACAGGTTCTAGTACATATCCTACACTTACTCAAACAGACATAGTTAAAAATAATTCAGGTATATATCAATATGAATTAGCTAGATTTAGAACTACAGCAAGTGGAATT
The DNA here is from genome assembly GCA_944364015.1 of uncultured Bacilli bacterium. Taxonomy (GTDB): domain Bacteria; phylum Bacillota_I; class Bacilli_A; order RF39; family UBA660; genus CALVVX01. Next base: position 1,997 of record CALVVX010000047.1, read on the forward strand.
ACAGACTTTCAAGATATGAGAACTTTTTTAGATTTTGATTCAATATATACATATATAAAGAATAATTACGAAGCGGTGCTTGAAGAATTGGAGCAAGAACTAGAAAATGTAAAAAACGGAAGTGACGTTTTATTAAAAACAGGTGGAACAGCAACTGGAGATTTTATATTTGAAGGAAATGTTTCTTCTAATAATTTTAAAAATAAAAATGGCAGTAATGCAATTTATCATGATGAGTTTGCTGTTATAACAGGGCAGATAACTACTCCGGCAGAGGGTGATAGTAATGTTACAGGAGAAGTGAAATTAAACTATCCAGATGGATTTACATTTGAAAACTGTACTATTATTTCATTAATGGGACTAAATTCTGCTAAAAATACATGGACTACTGCAATGGGAAGGACTTCTTCTAGTATTTTATTTGGAACATCAGAATTATGTGCATCTTTAAAACAGGATACTATTTCTATTAGAAAATACAAAACTTCTACAGATGAACCTTCTTCTACAATAACAGTTAGAGCTGTTTTAATGAAAATGTAGGTGATTATATGGCTAGTAAAATTATTGAAAAAATAGTAGAACCATCTAAAATATATATTAGTGATAAATTTACATTAAAAATCAAAGTAAGAGATGCTATTCCAATCAAGCAATATATTACGACAGAAAATAGTCAGATTTTAATAACAGAAGATAATAAAAAAATTATTACTGAATGGGGGAATTAACGAATGGGAGAAGATGAGATCAAAGTAAGCGACCTTTCACAAGCAGAAGATATATTAAGTAATGATATATTAATGATAGTTCAGTCACTATATAATAAAAAAGTGCCATTTTCTTTATTAAAAAATAAAGTGTTAGAACCGAAAATACAAGTAATGACTTTATCTGAGGAGCTTACTGACAATTCAGTAATAACTTTAGATAATTATTATAAAGTAGGAAATGGAAGTTTAAATGTATATTTCGAAGGTTGTTTATTAATAAAAGATATTAATTATACAGAAGTAGGAAACACCGGAGCTTTATCAAATCAAATTCAGTTAAATAATTGGGGAGTGAACGTTAGCTCTGGATATACATTTGTTTTTATAATAGATGGAATTTATGAGAACTAGGAGGTAACAAATGAGTAAACCTAAAATTTTAGAATTGGAAGAAAAAATCGCAGATACTGGCTGGATAGATTTAAAATGGACAAGCGACTTCGAAAATTATAATAATTATTCAGACGTTAATCCACAATACAGACGTATCGGAAAAGAAGTTTATTTAAGAGGAGTTGCTACTCCAGCTGAAGATATACCTGGAAGTGCAACAGAAATTACGATGTTTAATTTGCCAGAAGGTGTGCGACCATCTAAAGACGTTCCTAAAATTTGTCAAGGAACAGGAAAAAATACTTGGTTGTTAATGGTCAATACGGATGGAAAAGTCACTTTTTCTAGATATGGAATAAGTGATTCTGTAACTGCAAAAAAACGGAAATTGGTTGATTTTCGAAATTAATTTTACTATAGATTAATTAAAAAGGAGGAAAGTCGCATGACTCTACACACACACACACACACGAGTATTTTTAATAAATAATTTTTCTAAGAAAAGAGGTGAAGATTATGTCTAAACCTCTAATCTTAGAACATGATGAATTTTTAAAAAATATAGTTCAAAACATAAAAAACCAAGCTGGAACAATAGTGATAGGAGATTTACGAATTGAGTTTGGAATGCTAGATAATTTAACAGTACCGGCAAGTGGTTACGAAAGTGTTAAAATTACATTTTCTAAAGCTTTTTCTACAACACCTGCTGTTTTCTTACAAGAAAAAGGAAACTATAATATAAAAGCTGACTTAAGTGGAAATACTACAACAGAGGCAACTGTAAATGTAAGAAGTATTGATGGACATGAGCGTACGGGAAGAAGTATTTATTGGTTTGCGATAGGAAAAAATTAAGGAGAAAAATATGGAAAATATAACAAGTATGATTATAAGTTTAACTGCATTACTAACTGCGATAGCAGGATTGATTGTAGCACTTAATAAAGCTAAAAAAACAATAGAGGAAACTATCCCACAAAAAATAAAAAAACAATGCAATATTGATTATCTAATAATTAATAAAATGGAAGAAGTTAAAGAGCTATTAAATGCAGATAGAGTACAAGTTTATGATTTTCATAATGGAGGTCATTTTGCAAATGGAAGAAGTGCTTTAAAAGTATCTTGCACTTATGAAGTATGTAGAGCAGGAATTAAAAGTTATCAGATGTATCTTCAATCAATACCTTTAAATTGTATACCGCAATTTATAAAAATGTTGTTAAATAAAAACAGAATGATAATTAATGATTTAGAAGAAATAAAAGATATAATGCCTGCAACATACTCGTTAAAGAAAAGTCAAAATATTAAATCGTATTTTGATATTGTTTTAAATAATGAAGAAAATGAACCAATCGGCTTTTTAGCAATTCAATATGAAAATGAAAATAAAGTTAATTTTTCTGAAAAAGAATTGAATGAAATTCTGAAATTAAAGTTTTTTATAGAAGAAAATCTTGAAAAAATGATAGAAAAAAGTAATAAAATGTAAAAAATGCTTAATTTTATTGAAAACGTTATATTTTCTTAAAATTATCAAAACAAAGTAATTATATTAAACAAAAATAAAAACGTCTTAGAAACGAGAATAAAAGCTTGTTTTTGAGACGTTTTTTAAATTAGAAAGGAAGTGAGAAATATGGAAATAACTTATGTAATTATAATTGGAATAATAGCTTATATTTTTGGAGCTATAACAAAAATGTTTGTGGATAGCATACCAAATAAATTTATTCCTATACAAAATGTGATAATAGGATTAATGAGCGGTGTAATCTGCTATATTACAAAAATAGAACCAAATTTATTACAAGCTATTGTTTTATGTTTAGTAGCTACTATGGGAGCTGGAGGAGTAGCAGACTTAATAAATATAAAAAATAAATAGGAGGTAGTTATGAATTATAATGAATTTATAAAAATATACAAAGGCAAAAGTTTTGACTACGACGGAGTTTCAGGAGTACAATGTGTGGATTTAGTAAAACAATATTTAAATAAAGTATTTGGAATCAAGCCTGGTTCCTGGGGAAATGCTAAAGATTACTATGAAGATTATAATAGTAATAAGACATTAAAAGCTAATTTTACAAGGATAGCAAATACGCCAGAGTTTGTACCAAAAAAAGGTGACATTGCTGTGTGGGGCACAGGACTTGGAAATAAATATGGGCATATTGCTATTGCAACTGGGGAGGGAACTACGTCATATTTTTATTCTTATGATTTGAATTGGAATGGAAAAACTGTAAAAAAAGTAAAGCATACATACAAAGGGTTTTTAGGAGTTTTAAGAGCTAAAGACCAAGAAAAAATAACTGGAATTACAAATAAAATAAAATTTACGGTTGGAAAAACTTATACAACTCAAGTAAACTTAAAAGTTAGAACTGGAGCTGGAACTGATAAATCACAGAAAAAAACAAGTCAGTTGACAGAGGATGGACAAAAAAACGCACTTAAACAAGAACTTGCAGTATTAAAAAAAGGTACTAAAGTTACATGCAAGGCGGTAAAAAATATTGATGATGAAGTTTGGATTCAAATTCCAAGCGGTTGGATTGCAGCTTATTATGATAAAAAGCAATATGTAAAATAAAGTTTAAAGTTTAAAAAGCATAGCTATTATTTAATATAGCTATGCTTTTTTTATTTTTCTAAATAAGATTTAGCATTTTCAGTAATCCATTTTGCAATAGATTTATTTTCATCTTTTAATTTGCTTTTTAATTTATTACCTAAATCTTTATCAATATCCGCTAAAATTCTAGTATACTTTGTTTTAGCCCATTCGTTTTCTTTTTTATAATTTCTAGCCATCTATACCTCCTAAATAATCGAATTTTGTTCTTCTAAAATTTTTAATATTTCAGAAGCTTTCATTTTTTGTACAATTGTAGATTCTTTAAATTCTTTAGAAGATAATGATTTTTCTTCTGAAATAAAATCATAATTTGTTAAAAATGTATAGCCCTTAATTTCCTCAAAAAAAGCATACATTTCAATATCTCCAAATTCTTTAATGTCTTGTTTTAGCTCTTCAATTAGCTCTGAACATTCAAAACTTATTTTCATTTTTTCACTCCTTCAATAATGATTTTTTAAAATTATATCATTACGAAAAAGTGACTTCAACATTATTTCCATGACTTGCTGAAATCCTTGTCTTTAAATAGACTTGCTAATCCGCTAATTTGTTTTAGTCTCAATAATTCTTCTGCATCCATTCCAATATTTTTTAAAATCCAAGCATCGCTCATACCACTTTCAACTAAATCAGCCACTATATTTGTCATAAGTTCTATTGAATGTGTTCCTCTAGCTCTATTATGTCTTATTGTACTAGCCATCCTATTTGATATGTCTTTATCTATTGTTACAACTGGTAAACAACCGCATTCACGTTCGTAAATATCTTTATGTGTTTTCATGATTGTGTATCTATGATAACCGTCTACTATTTCATATTTATCTTCATCTTTTAAGTAATAGCATACTATTGGCATTGTATAACCATCTTCTAATATTGATTTATAAAGTAAATTCATTTCTGGCGGAGCTACAGTATTTGGATTATAAGCATTAGCTTGTATTTTTTCGATTGGTATTCTTTGAACATTATAAACTGGACTTTTATAAGATGTTTTTATATTTTTCAATTGCTTTTTCTCTCCTTTCTTTTTCTTGTTTTGTTTGTGCAAACCCCATATATTTACAATAATAATCATTTTTTAATATACAAATGCACATTCTTTTATATGATGGAACTTCTTGAAATTTAGTAACATTTAATTCATCAGGATATTTTTCAAATTTAACAGTTCTTTTATTTGAATAATTATTTGGGTTTCCAATTTCACCAATTCCATTTAGTTCTGAAATTGTTTCTTCAGATAAAGCACCACCGTTTATTTTTCCAAAACTCAATACTAGTTTTAAATTTTTCTAAATAATGGTTCCTGGTTTTTTCATCCAATGTATTCAATAAGAAGTTCAAATAACTCTTCCAAGTATGTTCTTTAGGTAATTTAATAGATTTCCAACCCATTGCAGTTGTTCCACCATATATTCCTGTGAAATTTACTCCATTTACTCTACTAACTAATTTACCCCAAGTATTAGGTTCAATTACTTTATAGAATTTCAATGTATCACTTGCACAAGTATTAAATGGACTTGCAACTCTCATTTGGTCAATGCTTAATCCTGCTTGATAATACAAATCATATAATTTATTGTATTTCCAATTAAATTTACTATTTGCAATCCAAATATCTTCAACTTGCCAATCATAAATGATGTAAGCATTGTGGTTATTTATATAGTTAACATTTTTATATTTATTTGGATTATCTTTTACAATAGCTCTAAATCTGTTTAAACTTTCATCCGCTCTTATTCCTATTACTGTTGCAGTTTTTCCAAATGTATCTTCAAACCATTTAGAAAATGTATCTTGTACGTTATAATCAATGTCACCTTTTTTAAAGTTAAATGGAATATTATCTTCGTTTATAACAAAATCATATTTCGGCATTTTTCTGCACCAAATATCTTTTTTATCTTTATCCCACGGAATCCAAGTTCCACTATTCATATTGCAGCAACATTGAGCTGATACGGGTAAACATAACCAATATTTTTTAATACCTTCAAACGATTTGAATGTCTCTTCTACAAAATCAGTAGTAAATTGATATTGTGCTTCATAATCTAAATGATACATTGCTAGTTTATTTAATTGATTATGTTTTTTTGCATATTCGTAGCAAAGATTTAAACAAACTGAACTATCTTTCCCACCGACTAAAAGCAATTAAAACATTGTCAAATTCATTAAAAATATATTTTATTCTTTTTTGTGATGCTTCATATACATCAATATTTAAATACTTTTTAGCCACTCTATTTCTCCTTTCTTGTTTATTTCTTTCTTTATTTCTTCTAATAAATTTGTTTTCTTATCAAGACTTTTCATAATGATTTTTTCCATTCCACAGTTGCAAATTAAATTATAATAATATACGTTTTTTTCTTGTCCAAGTCTAAAAATTCTATGTTCTGCTTGTATTTTTTGAGCATAATCAAAAGTTTGATCTGCGAATATAAGATTACTACAATATTGAAGATTTAAGCCAAAAGAACCAGTTCCATAAGTCATATATAAAACTTTAAATTTATTAGACTTAAAATCATTTAATGTTTTTTGCCTATCTTTTAAAGTTTCGTTTCCAGTAATATGAGGTTCATTTTGAGGTATATTTTCAAGATATTTTATATAAACTATTACTTGCCCTTTTATTCTGCTTATAAGTTTATTTAATGTATTCTCATATGATTTTGTGTAGCACCTTTGAAGTTTTGTAGATAAGATAAAAAAGTCTAAATTTCCAGTTATTAAATATCTATTTAAACATTCTTCTTTAATTGCTATATATTCATCTGTGAAATAATTTTCATATAAAATATCTTTATACTTGCTTTTTACGTTTAATTCTAGTTTGCTATCAAATATGTATGGTTCTATTAATGATATTAGATATTCTGTATTGTAAGTTCTTTTGATTAGTCCTTTTAATTTTCCTCTTATGTAATATTCACAAAATGTATTTTTAAATTCTTTTTCTGTCATTTTTAAGATTTTTGGACTTAAAAACTGCATTTGTGTATATATATCCATTACATTTTTAGAAACTGGTGTACCATTTAAAAT
>CALVVX010000048.1 GCA_944364015.1 uncultured Bacilli bacterium
CTTGATTATCTTTGGCTACTGTTTTATATTCACCATAGTTTTTTAGACGAAAACAACGATTACATATTTTATTATCTAAATTATCTTCTAATTCTACTCCACATCCAATACATTTACTCATAATAACTTCCTTTCTTAAATATTGATCTTTTTTCCATTTTCTTCATCCATCTATTTTCTAATATTCTAAATATTTTAGTAATTTTCTTATCATAAACTGACATTGGATTTACTAAAATAGTAGTTATTCCTACTCTATTTCCTCCTAGTATGTCTGTAAATAATTGATCTCCAATGATTGCTGTTTGTGATATATCATAATTAAATGCTTTCATTATTTTTATAAATTTATATTTACATGGTTTACATGAGTAAGCAGAAGAATCTACTTTAAGTTGTTTTTTAAATGGTTCTATTCTTTTATAAGTTGCATTTGAAAATATAATTATTTTAAATTTCATATCTTTTAATTTTGCAAACAATTCAATTAATTTATCATTAGGTTTTTTAACTAAAAGAGGAGAAATAGTATTATCTAAATCAAATAATAAACATTTTATTCCTCTTTTTTTTAATTTATTATAATTAATTGTATAAATGCTTTTTTGATATATATCTGGAATTAATAAATCCATCTTCTTCTCCTTATATAAAAATATTTCCTATATAATTATACTATATTTTTGACAAATATTTAACCTTTTTTAACTTTTCTGTAAAATTTTGAAGAAAAAGTACAAAAAAATTGAGTGATATTTATTCGCTCAATTTCTTAAGATGATGCTGACATTTACAATTTTATTTCATGTTTTTATCTTATTATTTTTTAATACTTTGTTTTATCTCTTCTATTATTTTTTTAGGTTTTACTTCAAAATAACTTACTTTATTTAATTCGTCTAATAATTCTAAAAAACTATTGGAACTAGAAAAATAATTATCTTGCTTTTTATTAGAATAAACTTTATATAAGAAAATAGTTATTTCATTATATAAATTTAACAATTTTTGTTCTTCAGTTAATGTAAGCATAGCTGTTGTTTTCATTTTATGTTGCATAATTAATATTTTATCTAGATTAATGATAAAATTAATTATTTTCTCTTTACTTATATATTGTGCTAAATCATCAACTAACCCTTTTAAGTTAGAATTTAGATATAGAGATTTTATTTTTTCTTCACCAATTATAAATTCTAATATTTTAGCAACTTGATAATGATATTTATAACTATTATTTTTATTTTGTGCTTTGGTTATATATTTTTGATTAAAATATTCTGTATATCCTTCATTTAATCCACTTCCAATTGAGATGTTATTAGTTCCTTGAAAAAATCCCACAAATAATGTATCTTTGTCTATTCCGCCACTTGAACTAGCATGAGTTAATTCATGATTTAGTGTAGATAAACTTCTTTTTTTATTTATATACTGGTTTATACTAACACTGTGATTATTAGTATTATAATAGCCATATAAGCTAAGTAATAGTTTTATATTTTTAATATTCTTATATATATTTAATGTCTCTAAATTTCTTTTTATTTGTTCTAATTCTTCTTTAGTGGCTATTTTAGATACTTTTTCTATATAGTTTTTTACTTCATCAGAATGATTATTATATCTATTTTTTATTTTTTCTTGGTTAGCACGAATTAAACTTTTTGGTTTTTCCTTTATACTATAATTAGCATATTTATTTAATCTATTTACTTTATATTTTGTATATATATTTAGAGAACACAAAAACACTTCCATAATCCCTATAAAAGTAAAACCATTTGAAATTAATAGTTCTATCATGTTACTCATATAATCACCTTACGTGTTTATTTTATCATTTTTGTAATTAAAAGTAAATATATTTATATAGGAGGACATATGTTATTTAGTTTATTTGATTTTATTGCTAATAATTTAACTTTTTTTACTGGTGCTTATTCTAATAATGTTTTTCCAGATCCTTTAACTAGTGAAGAAGAAGAACGATATATTAAACTTGCAAAAGCTGGAGATAAAGATGCAAGAGCTAAATTAATTGAACATAATTTAAGATTAGTTGCACATATTGTTAAAAAATTTGAAACAAATACAAATGATGTTGATGATTTAATTGGAATAGGTACTGTTGGTTTAATTAAAGCTGTTGATACTTATTCTTTAAATAAGAATGTTAAACTTACTACTTATGCTGCAAAGTGTGCTGAAAATGAAATTTTAATGTATTTTCGTGGTGATAAGAAAAATTCTAAAAATGTTAGTATTTATGAGGGAATTAGTTTTGATAAAGATGGAAATGAAATTACTATTTTAGATGTTTTAAAGACCGAAGATCCTGATTATGCTTTAGAAATACATAAAAATGATAATATTAAATTATTAAGAAAATATTTAGATGTTTTAACTAAAAGAGAAAGAGATATTTTAGAAAGTAGATATGGTCTTAATGGAAAAGATGAACTAACTCAAAAAGAAATTGCTAATAAATTAGGCATTTCACGTAGTTATGTGTCTAGAATTGAAAAAAGAGCTACTACTAAAATATTAAGAGAGTTTATTAAAAACAACAAAAGTATTGACTAAGTTAGTTTTTTTTGGTAGAATTAACTTACTTGTTTAAGGAGGGATAATATGGCAATTAAAATAACAAATAAAAGAACTAATTTTGCTAATAATAGACCAAACTGTCTAAAAATCACTAAAAAACCTCAAAAGGTTAATATGCAAACTTTTAATATTGGTGGTTTAAAAATTAAAACTAGTGCTAGAGAAGCTAGAAGTATTAAAAAAGCTTTAAGTTAATTATTCACCTATTTAGGTGTTTTTTTATAAACAAAAATAGTTCCTTGGAACTATTTTGCTATTATATTACATATTATACTACTTATTTCAGTAGGATTTTCTATTGTTAATCCTTCAATTAAACGAGCTTGAGCATATAATACTTTTGAATATTGTTTTAATTTATCTTTATCTTCTTTATATAGTTCTTGTAATTTTTTAGCAATTGGATGATTTTCATTTATTTCTAATACTAATTTAGCATTTATTTTTTCTTTTGATAAAGCATTTAATGTTTTTTCCATTCCTGTTGATATTGCTCCTTCGTTAGTTAAACATACAGGATGATTTTTAAGTCTATTAGTAAATTTTACATCACTTACTTGTTCAATTTCATTTTTCATTAAATCTAGCATTTCTTTATTATCTGTATTTATTTTTTCTATTTCTTCTTTATTTTCATCACTTATTTTAGCCTCATTACTTGAAACATTTATTATTTTTTTATTTTCGTATTCTACAATTGATTGCATTGTAAATTCATCTACTACATCTGTTAAATATAGTACTTCATAATTTTTCTCTTTGAACATTTCCACTTGTGGTAACATATCAATCTTATCAATACTTTCTCCAGTTGCATAATATATTTGTTCTTGATCTTCTTTCATTCTAGATACATATTCTTTTAATGTTACCATTTTCTTTTCTGTTGATGAGTAGAATAATAATAAATCTTGTAGTTTATCTTTATCTAATCCAAAATTATTATATATACCATATTTTAATTGTACTCCAAAATTATTATATATTTTTTCATATTTACTACGATTATTATCTTTTAAGTTTTCTAATTCTTTTTTTATTTTATTTTCAACATTTTTAGCAATTAATCTTAATACTTTTGATTGTTGTAATGTTTCACGAGATATATTTAACTTTAAATCTGGACTATCTATTACCCCTTTTACAAAGCTAAAATAATCTGGTAATAAATCACTACATTTATCCATGATTAATACACCATTTGAATATAATTGTAATCCTTTTTCAAACTCTTTTGTATAATAAGTATATGGATTAGATCCCGGTATAAATAATATACCATCATATGTTACTACTCCTTCAGCATTAATATGAATTATATCATCTGGTTTAGTATAATCAGAAAATTTTTCCATATAAAAATTATCATATTCTTCTTCTTTTATTTTATTTTTATTTTTCTTCCATATAGGTATTAAACTATTTAAAACTTCTATTTCACTATGTTCTTCTTTTTCTTTCTTATCATTATAATGTGTATGTGTACATAACATTTTAATAGGATAAGTAATATAATCTGAATATTTTTTTATTAAATGTTTTATTTCATATTCCTCTAAATAATGAGAATAATTTTCTTCTTCACTATCTTCTTTTAATTTTAAAGTAATAGTAGTACCATTTTCTTTTTTATTTGACTTTTCAATAGTATAACCATTCATACCATTAGATATCCAAGTATATGCCTCATCACTATCTATAGTCTTACTTTCTACTTTTACTTCATCACTTACCATAAAAGCTGAATAAAATCCTACTCCAAATTGACCAATTATATCTATATTTTTCTTCTTCTCATTTTCTTCTTTAAATAATTCAGAACCACTTTTACATATTGTACCTAAATTATCTTCTAATTCTTCTTTTGTCATTCCACATCCATTATCAGATATGGTTAAGGTTCTTTTTTCTTTGTCTGTACTTATAAATATTTCTAAATCTTTATGCTTTACTTTTATGTTTTTGTCTGTTAGAGAACGATAATATAACTTATCAATTGCATCACTTGCATTTGATATTAATTCTCTTAAAAAAATATCTTTATTGGTATATATAGAATTTACCATTAAATCTAATAACTTTTTTGTTTCTGTTTTAAATTGTTTCATTATATCCCTTCTTTCATATAATATTATAATACTTTTTTAGCAATAGTCAATACTAATTGCTAAATTTACTTGACACTTTATATAGTTTTAACATTGACATTTCATTTACTTATGTATTATCTGATGCTATAATAAGGTTGTAAAAAGGAGGTAATTATGCATAAGAGGAAAAAAAATAAAGTAAGAAGAGTTTTCTTATTTATAAATTATATATTATCTATTATTATGTTATTAATGTGTCTTATTTTAAATATTTTACCACTTAAATATTTAATTATTATATTTATTGGAGTAATTATATTTAATTTAATACTTACTATTTGTCTTTTCAAAAAGAAAAAACTAGGTTATGTTTTATCTACTATATTTATTTTACTTTCTTGTTTTATTACTTATTATTTAGCTACTACTTATAATTTTTTAAGTTATTTTAATAAAGATAATTATAAGACTGAAACTTTTTTGGTTTTGGCTTTAAAAGATAATAATTATGATAAATTAGATGATTTAGAAAATTTAGATATTGGTTATGTTAAAAATGAGATAACTAGTATTGATAAGGCTCTTGATAAGTTAAATAATAAAATTAAGATTGAAAATATTGAATATGAAAATTATAATTTAGTATTTGAAGATATGATTAGTAAGAGTTTAGCTTCTAGTTTGATTGAAGAATCTAATTATAATATGATTTTAGAAGAAAATCCAACTTATGAAGATTTATTTAAAATAATTGATAAGATTAAAATTATTACTAAAATAGATAATAGAGATAGTAATATTAATGTTACTAATGATACTTTTAATATACTAATTAGTGGTATTGATACTTCTGGAGATATTTCTTCTGTTGGTAGAAGTGATGTTAATATGATTTTAACTGTTAATCCTAAAACAGGACAAATTCTTATGACTTCTATTCCTAGAGATTATTATGTTAGATTACATAATACTAGTGGTTATAAAGATAAATTAACTCATTCTGGTATTTATGGAATTGAGATGACTATTGATACTATCGAGGATTTATTAGATATTGATATTAGCTATTATTTTAGAGTTAATTTTACTACTTTAGAAAATATTATTGATGCAATTGGAGGAGTAGATGTTTATTCTAAATATAGTTTTATATCTTATATTGGCTCTTATCAGTTTTATGAGGGATATAATCATATGAATGGAGAACAAGCTTTAGGCTTTGCTAGAGAAAGAAAAACACTTCCTAATGGAGATATAAATAGAGCGGAAAATCAACAAGCTGTTATTGATGGAATTATTAGAAAATTAACAAAGTTTAGTTCTATTACTAAATATAGTAGTGTTATTAATTCACTTAAAGATTGTTTTCAAACTAATATGAGTGATGATGATATTACTAGTTTAATTAAAATGCAACTTAACAGTAATATAAATTGGAATATTACAAGTAATGTATTAAAAGGTGAAGGTGCAAGTGAGTATACTTATTCTTATAAAGGTAGTAAGCTTTATGTTATGATTCCTGATACTGATAGTATAAATAACGCTGTTAGTCTTATTAATAAAGTTAAAAATGGCGAACTTTTAGATAGTAGCTATGATGAAGAAGCTTCTAATGTTAAAAATCCTAATAAAGTTTATACTAATTCTAGTACTAATAATGAAGATAAAAAAGAAGAAACTATTAAAGAACCAGAAGATACTATAGAAGATGATACCACAATAGTAGATGATGAAATACCTGAAGATGATTCTTTAATAGATGATGAAATACCTGAAGATGATTCTCAAATAGATAGTCCCAATATTGATATTGATGAAGATAGTAATACTCAACAAACTCCTGATGATGAAGAGTCATCTAATAATGATAATTTGAATGATCAAATAACTAATCAAAATAGTTTAATAAAAAGAGATTAAATAATTATATTTAGTCTCTTTCTTGTTTGTTTTCTTCTATTTCTTCATAATAAATAATTCCTTGTTCATAGTATTCTTTTATTTTTTCTTGTTTTTCTTTATCAATAATATTTTCATTCATTTTCTTCACCATTATTATTTTGTTTAAAATAAATATTTTTATACTATTTTAAATTATTTATTTGCATTTGATAATTATTACTATTAGTAATATAAGAACCTACTACTGATATATCTACATCTAATAATTTAATATTGCTATTATTTATACCACCATCTACTTCTAGTAAAATATTTTTATCTTTAATCATTTCTTTTATTTCTTTAATTCTATTATATGTATTTTCAATAAACTTTTGTCCTCCATAACCTGGTTCTACACTCATAATTAAAATTAAGTCAATATCCTCTAAATAAGATTTTAATGTATTAATATTAGTATTAGGTTTAATAGCTAATCCTATTTTGTAATTTGTTTTTTTTAATTTTTTTATAATTTCATCAACATTATCTACTTCTATATGAAAAGTAAATATATCAAAATCTATATTTTTTAGATTATTTAGAAAATATATTGGATTTTCAACCATAAAATGAGCATCTATTTTTTTATTAGTAATACTTGAATATTTTCTTATTTCTTCAATACTAAATGCTTTATTTTCCACAAATGAGCCATCCATTATATCAAAATGAATATAATCTATATTAGTATTATTTAATTTATTAATTGCTTCTATTTTATTTTCTGTAGATAAGATTGAAGCAGATATTTGCATATTATCACTTTCCTTCAATAAAACTTTTATAATTATTATATCTTGATAATAATATTTCGTTATTTTTTACTTTTTCTTTTACACAACAACCATCTTCTTTAATATGCATACAATCTCGATATTTACAATTATCTAAATTATCAAACATTTCTTTCATATTATCTCTTATGGCTATTTTTGGTATATTTGACAAATCAATTGCTGAAAAACCCGGGGTATCTACTACATAACCATCATTTATTTCATATAATTCTGTATGTCTAGTGGTATGTTTACCACGTCCTAGTGCTTTTGATATTTCATTAGTTTTTAATTTTAAATTTTTATCTAACATATTAAGTAAACTAGATTTACCCGCGCCTGATTGTCCTGTTATTACAGTTAGTTTATTTTTAAATATATTTTTAAAATTCTTTTTATTTTCATTAGTTATAACATTATAACCTACTTTAGTATAATAATCTATATAAGTATTAATTTTCTTTCTTTCTTCTTCATTTAGTAAATCTAACTTAGTTAAACATATAATTGGTTCTATATTATTATAAGATACTATTACTAATAATTTATCTAATAAATTAGTACTAAAATTAGGATCTTTTACACTAGTTACTATTAATGCTTGATCTATATTAGCAACACTTGGTCTAATTAATTTATTTTTTCTATCTAATATTTCTAATATATAATTATTATCTATATCTATTATTACTTTATCTCCCACTAATGGGGTTATTTTATCATTTCTAAATTTTCCTCTTGGTTTGCATAAATAAGTTCCATTATTAGTTTTTACTAAATAATCATTACTAATATTTTTAATAATTAATCCTTTCATTATTACCTCTTTCTATAAAAATTATATCATAAAAAAAGAGAAATATTTATCTCTTTTTACATATTTTTACATTTAATAGACTATTAGTGAGGTGCAGTTTTACAGTGCAAGCAAAGCCGCACTTTTACATTTAATAGACTATTAGTGAGGTGCAGTTTTACAGTGCAAGCAAAGCCGCACGAGCCGAGTTGTAGGTGTTAGAATCCCCACTGACCCTGCTGAAGTAGAACACGCCCGCGGAGCCATTGCTATAGCGGCCACCGCGAGGGAACCACGGGTAATACGTGCCGACGAAGTCCGCGTAATCATTATTCCATGCCCTACCAGAACTAACAACTACTTCTCCGGTTGCATCTCCTAATCTTGCTCGATTGTACG
>CALVVX010000049.1 GCA_944364015.1 uncultured Bacilli bacterium
ACACAAAAAAATATCAACTTCTTTTAGAAATTGATATTCTATATGTTAAGTTCAAACATAAAGTTCGAACAGATTTCTCAATGGAGCGAATAACATACAAGTTACGAACTTTGTTCTCTTTCTGTATATGATTATATAATAAATTATAAAATTTTTCAATAATTTCAAAAATATTTGTCCCAAATATTGATATTTTTGTCCCGTAGTGATAAAATAATAATGATGAAAGGATGATATAAAATGAAAAAGAAGAATGTTATTAATTTAATTAAGTATCATATAGATGGAAATGAAAAAGATTTTAGAAATGAGGCTTATGAAGTTGCATCATTATTTCAAAAAAATGGTGATGACGAATTAGCGAGATACATAATGGCTTTATTATCTAATGTAAATACTTTTAGTCCACAAAGTATGGAAGAAAATTCCGAATTTTTTATAAAAATAAATAATCCTTCAAATAGTTTTAAGATACCAAAGTCAATAGAAAAAGATATAATGGGAATTTTGAATGCTGTAAATAGAAAAACTAGTGTTAATAAATTTTTGTTTGTGGGAGATTCTGGTACAGGTAAAACAGAAGCTGCAAAACAAATTGCTAGAATATTAGATAGAGATTTATATTCGGTTCAATTTGATAGAATAGTTGATAGTAAATTAGGACAGACATCTAAAAATTTAATACAAGTTTTCGATGATATAAATAGTTTAAAGCAACCGGAAAAAGTTATTATTTTATTTGATGAAATAGATGCACTTGCACTTGATAGAATTAATTCAAATGATTTAAGAGAAATGGGCAGAGTTACTTCTACACTTCTTAAGGAGTTTGATCAGTTGGATGAAAGAATTTTATTAATAGCAACTACAAATTTATATAAACAATTTGATAAAGCATTATTAAGAAGATTTGATTTTGTTGTTGATTTTAATAGATATAAAAAGGAAGATTTGATTGAAATATCTAATAGTATTATTGAAAACGAGTTGAAAAAATATTCAAATTTAAAACCAGATTTTAAAACACTTGAGAAAATTTATAATAATGTTAAAAAAATGCCATATCCTGGCGATTTAAAAAATATCATAAGAAGTGCAATTGCTTTTAGCGATTTGACTAACGATTACGGGTATTTATCAAAAATATATGAATCTTTAATTGGTTCAATTTCTACTGATAATTTAAAGGAATTACAAGAAGAAGGCTTTACAGTAAGAGAAATCGAAAAATTAACTGGTGTTTCTAAAAGTAGTGTTTCGAGGGGGATAAACAATGAATGATTTATTAGAACTTAAAGGTGAATTACAATCTTCAAAATTTGACGGCCCAGTTGTTGCATCTTGGCCAAAATATAAGTCAATTACATGTGAGGAAATTGATTCATATATAAGCGATTTAAAACGATTGAATAATTATTGGAAAGACAAAAGCATCATATCAGGTGTTCTTATCAGTGTGTATTATAATCGTGTGATACCAAAATCATCTAGGATAAAAGGACTTTTTTCTAAAGGCAGTGAACATTCTAATAGTTATGTAAAAGGAGTAAAATTTAGTAGTTTAATAGATAAAAAACATATTGTAACGTATTATATATCAAAAGAAGTTCTATTAAAATCTATACAAAGACTTCAATCTGTTAGATTAATCATATCAGAAAATTTTGATGGTATTATGAATTATGATCAATTTGAGAGTGTAAAAAAACAGAAAAAATTATTTGATAAGTATGATATAAGTAAAAGTGCTTTTCAAAAATATATAAAAGATTTATTAGATATTGAAAAATTTGATTTATATGAAAATAATGATGATGTTTCGGATGATAATTTGTATATAACACTTTTTGATACCGATACTGATATTTCTGAAGTTATGAATAAAATCGGAATAAAAAATACTGATTATGAAATATTCTCAAATGATACTATATATGTTAAAGATATTTCAGTACTTCTAAAAATTAGACAAGTTGCTCCATATATAATATCAATGGCAATGACTGATTTAGCAACATATTATCAAGAATCAGAAAATAAAATAGATTTTACAACCAATTTTTCTGATATGCCTAATCCTACAATAGAACCTACTATTGGTGTTATTGATACTTTATTTGATAAAAGTGTTTATTTTGAAAAATGGGTAGATTATAGGGACGAATTAAATAAAGATTTGCCTAGAAATCAAAAAGATTATATTCATGGAACAGAGGTATCTTCAATAATTGTAGATGGTGCCCGTTCAAATAAAAAATGGGATGATGAATGTGGATTCTTCAAAGTAAGACATTTTGGAGTGGCTAAAGAAGGAGTAAATAATTCATTTGATATTATTACTAAAATCAAACAAATAGTGAAAGCAAATACTGACATACATGTTTGGAATATATCTCTAGGATCAAAATTTGAAATTAATCAAAATTATATTTCCCCAGAAGCTGCTGCATTAGATGAAATACAGTATGAAAATAACGTGGTATTTGTGGTTGCTGGAACAAATAAAAATAATGATTCAGTTGTGCGAATTGGGGCGCCAGCAGACTCGATAAATTCAATTGTTGTTAATGCTGTTGATAAAAATTTTAAAAAAGCATCGTATGCAAGAAAAGGGAAAGTTTTGTCCTTCTTTGTTAAACCAGATGTATGTGCATTCGGTGGTGATATTAATGAATTTATTAATGTTTGTACACCTACAGGTCTTGATATTCAACGTGGTACATCATTTGCTGCTCCATGGATTTCAAGAAAATTATGTTATTTAATTGATAAAATGGGTCTATCAAGAGAAATTGCAAAAGCTCTAATTATAGACTCAGCAGTAGGTTGGAAAAAAACTAATCCTGAAGAAGAATATCTTGGATATGGAGTTGTTCCAACAAAAATTTCAGATGTTATGTTAGGGCAAAAAGATGAAATAAAATTCTATATTGAAGGTAATGCAACATCATATTACACTTACACATATAATTTGCCTGTTCCATTAGTTAATGATAAGTTTCCTTTTTATGCAAAAGCTGTATTATGTTATTTTCCTAAGTGTACAAGAAGTCAAGGAGTAGATTATACAAATACAGAGTTAGACTTACAATTTGGAAGAATTGGACAAAAAGATATAAAATCTATCAACAGAAATACTCAAGGAGGAGAACTAGATAAAGCAACAAATGAAGCAACAGCTAGAGATTTGTATAGAAAATGGGATAATGTAAAAGTCGTTGTTGATGAAATTAAAGATAGAAAAGTTCCAAGAACTAGTTATAATAATTCGAATTTATGGGGAATAAAACTTACAAACAAAGAAAGATTAGATAAAAATGATGGGCTAAAATTTGGTATTGTTATAACATTAAAAGAAATGTATGGAAAAAATAGAATAAGAGAATTTATTGATTTGTGCACAATGAGAAATTGGATTGTTAATAAAATTAATATTGATAATAGATTAGAAATTTATAATACTGCTGAAGAAATCATAGAATTTGAATAAAAAAGGAGATAATTGCTTATGAAAATGAATTATATAATATTACATGGCAGTTTTGGCTCAAAAGATGGAAATTGGTTTCCTTGGTTAAAAGAACAATTAGAAGGTAAAGATAAAAAAATAGATGTACCTCAAATGCCTATTGGAGTCGAAAAACAAAATTTCGAAAGTTGGTCTAAAGTATTAGATAAATTAACTATAAATGAAAATACTATTATCATTGCACATAGTATAGCTCCGATTTTTGTATGTAAATATTTGATTACCAATAAAATTATTGTAAAAAAATTAATTTTTGTTTGTGGATTTAATAATTATTTAGGAATAGATAAGGATTTTGATACAGTCAACAAACCTATGTTTATAGATAATTTTGAGAATGTAAAAAAATATTGTAACGATATTGTTTGCTATTATTCTGACAATGATCCATATGTTAAATTTGATATTGAAAAATCATTTGCAGACAAAATTGCTAATAGACAGTATATTATAAAAAATGGTGGACATATAAATTCTGAAACAGGATATACAAAATTTGAAGAGATTTTAAAGGAGGTATATAATGACTGATAAGCAATATATTGATATAGCGATAGAGATTTCTAAAAATGCTAAATATCCTTACGGTGCTATTGTTGTTAAAGATAATAAAATAATTGGTAGAAGCGATGATAAAACTTTAATAGAAACAAGTATGTATTCACACGCAGAATTAGAAGCAATAGAAAGTGCTTCTAAAAATAAAAATCTTTATGGAGATTTAAAAGGTGCAACAATGTATGTATCTTGTGAACCTTGTATGATGTGTATGGGAGCAATTTTGTATGAAGAATTTTCAAAAGTAGTTTATGCTGCTACACTTCAAGATAGCAATGATAATTATTGCCCAGAAATGATAACAAATATAGATGAGTTAGCAAAATACTCAAAAGATGAAATAGAAATAATCAAAGAATTACATAGAGATAAAGCTGTTGAAATATTAAAAATGAGAGGGGCAAACAATGAATAAAATAGAATTTATTAATGATTCATATACAAAAGATAATATGCGTCTTCCCATAGTACATTTTAATAGTAATAAAAAAAATATATGTGTTATTTTTGTTCACGGAATGTGTCAAACAATAATTGATAATTATTTTGCAACAGTTTGTGGTAATCTTTTATCAAAAAATAAAATAGGATTTCTTTATGAACATAACAGAGGGCATTCAATAGAAAATGATATATTGATGAAATATAATTCTTATACAAGATGTGGATGCATGTATGAAATCTTTGAAGATTGTGTTTTAGATATTGATTTAGCAATTGATAAAGCAAAAGAACTAGGTTATAAAAAAATTATTTTGATGGGACATAGTTATGGATGTAATAAATTAATTTACTATTATTATAAAAAGCATCCGGACATTTTAGGAATGATACTTGCAAGTGCTCCTGATATGATAGGCCTTCACTTGTTACGTCAAAAAGATTATAAAAATCTTCTTAAAGAAGCAAAATTAAATATTGATAATAGCAATTCAACTAAACTTCTTAGCAATTTAATTGAAGATTATATGTATATGAGTTCTCAAACATATTATAATTGGTTTAATAAGGATTCTAATTTAGATAATTTACCTGTTATGGGTAATTCAGAAAATTGGTATCAGTTTGAATTAATAGACGTACCAATATTAACTTTTTCGGGAGCAGATGAAACAGAGAATTATCTACATTTAGATTTGTTAAAAGATAAAGCAAAAAATTGTAATAATTTTGAATATAAAATTATAGAAAATGCAAATCACTTTTATCATAGCAAAGAAGATGAGATAAGTTATTTAATCCTTAATTGGATTAACAAAAATTTCGATTATCAATAAAAAATACGATATATGGTGGTGCAATGTTTATTTGTACTTTAATTGAAAAGGTATTACGTATAATTTATAAAAATTCTATGTTGCAAATTTCATATATACCAGATTCAAATATAACACTAGGTAATTTACTAGTTGAAAACGACAAACACATAACTATTATTTTAGATATATTAGGCGTTTAACAAATTAAATGTCTTAGGTGTTATCTTCATAATGTAGACTTTTATAATACTGTTGGTCAAAATATACGAAATGATTTAGCACATGTTAATGGTAGAACAATGAAAAATTTAAATTATGATTTGATTTTAAAACTATTGTGTTACTTTACATCAATTCTTAATAGTTGTGTTCTATATTATCAAAACAAGTGTAAGTAACAATTATATTTTAAAAGGATGTGATAATAATGGATAAAATAGCAATAATATCAGATATACATGGTAATTTAGAAGCATTAAAATCAGTATTAGATGATATCAAAGGAAGAAATATAAACAGAATATTTTGTCTTGGAGATATAATTGCAAAGGGAACTCATCAACAAGAATGTGTAGATTTAGTTAAAGAAAATTGCGAAGTTATAATTAGGGGTAATTGCGATGAATATTTTACTAGCGA
The DNA here is from genome assembly GCA_944364015.1 of uncultured Bacilli bacterium. Lineage (GTDB taxonomy): Bacteria > Bacillota_I > Bacilli_A > RF39 > UBA660 > CALVVX01. Next base: position 5,986 of record CALVVX010000049.1, read on the forward strand.
TATTGATTTGTCAACTAAAATGCAATCCGAAGTAGATAGATTAATTTGGAACAAAAATAAATTAAATGAAGAAACTAGAAAATTTTTAAATAATTTACCTTACTGTTATGAATTTTATATGAGTGGTAGATTTGTAAGATTAGTTCATGCACATCCTGAGAAAATAGATAAATTTGCAGGAAATATAGATAAAATTGATAGACTATACGAATTATTTTTGCCAAGTTCTAATACAATTTCTGATAAGAAAGCTGATATTTTAATATATGGTCATATACATACTCCATATGTTCAAAAAATATATAATAGAATGATTATAAATGTAGGTTCTGTTGGTAATGCTATTGATGTCTTTAGAAATTATGAAAAAGATGGAGATGTTAAAAATACCACTGTAGCTAATTATTTAATTTTATCTGGCAATTTTGATTCTAAAAATATTGATGAAAAAATTTCATATGAATTGGTATGTGTACCTTATGATATAGATAAGGAATTAAATGATAATGATGACAATATTGAATTTGAATCATATGAAGAAGAAATTAGAAAAGGTAAATACAGAGATATGACAAAAATTTATAAAAGTTTTGAATTACGAGGTATAGATAAAGATAAAATATAAAAAAGTAAGGGTATGGGAATTTCCCATAATAGAATTTGTGCGGGAGTACGAATTCAGTGCTGGCTAGACAATTAAATTACTCCCATATTAGAAAAAATATAAAAAGAGGATTAAATTATTTTTATAATTTTTTCCTCTTTTTTGAGATTATTTATATAAAAATAAATTCATTTAATATAATCTCTTCAGCCGTATTTTTGTAATTATTCATAAGCTTTGACCATTCTATATGATTAATTTCTTTATTTTTTTCAGATAGTCTTTCATCTGAATTTTTGTAATTTTTCATTAACATTTGTAATCTATTTTCACTATTTTTACTAACTGAAATAAGATGATTAGTAAGTTTATTAGTCATTAAAAGTGTAGTGTAAAGCGCTTTTTTATTTTCTTTCAAATAGTGTAATCTTAAATAACCATATTTGTTTATTCCATTAGTATTTTTCTTTTTTATAGTTAAATTTGGTAATAAATAATCTCCATTTTGTGTATAAGTTAATTTCATTTTCATCTCTCCATTTCTTTATTTATTTTGCTACTGCTATATCTTTTTTAGGTACTAATATTAGAATATCTTTTAATTTGTTCTCTTCAACATAAGGACAACTAATAATGCCATCAACATATAAATGTTCTCTTGATTTTGATATAAAATATTCTAAAAAATCATTTGAATATTTATTTGATTTCATTTTTTTAATAGATAAAACATCATAATCTAATTCTATATCTTTTAGTTTTTCTTTGTTAATTTCTTTATAAAATTTGATGCCAATATTATTGTTTTCCATAATTTTATTAAGATATTTTATATATTCTTTATTGCTTTTTGTTATTAGTTCATCTGTAAATTTTATATTTTTAATATCAATGTTATAGTTTTTATCTCTTGATATTTCTATTTGAGATATAAGTCTATGAATTAAATCTCTTTTTGACTTTCTTGTTAGTAAATCATAAAGAAAAGTAAAACCTATATTTTTAATATTTGTAAAAATTAATTTGTCGTTTTCTTCAATACAATCTAGTTTTTTAACAAGTTCTATTGTATATTCTTTTGAAGAGTTATCTGGATCAATAGTAGTTTTCTTTTTAGTTAATTTATCAATTTCTTTTTTTATTACTTCATTTTTGTGATTAATTGTTTCTACATCCAAAGTAGAACTCAAATATAAATCAACTAATCTTTTTTCTTGTATTTTTAATTTTTCAATAGCTTTTTCTATTTCTTTTACATCATTACTTTTAGTAGAATTACAAGTAATAATTTCATTATCCATAGAAAGCATAAATATTGTTAATTCTTCTAATATTCTTTTTAATTTTGTTTCTATTTTTTCGGTATTGTAATGATATCCATAACCTTTACAATTATGATTTTTACATCTTAAATGGTAATATACTTTTTGTTTTCCGTTAGGATATTTAAACGATTCTGATGAACTCATAATCTCTCCACATAAAGGGCATTTAACTAATCCTGAAAATAAATGAATATGCTCACCGTAATTAGAATGTTTATTTTTAACTAATACATTTCTTGTTGCATTCCAAGTATTTACATCAATAATTGGTTCACAATAATTTTCAACTCTTAAAACATCTTGAGGTTTTCTTTTATATTTTCCATATTCAAATA
>CALVVX010000050.1 GCA_944364015.1 uncultured Bacilli bacterium
TTTATCTTTATCAATGCTTTTTTCCATATTAAATTTATTACTTAAATTGTTTTTATAATCAAGATTAAGATCTATTCTTGAGTAGAAAAAACGTGTTGCAACTTGTGCAAATAAGCTAGTAGATATAGGAATTTTATTCAAATCCATAAATTCAAAAATACGCATTTTTTCATTATAACTTAATTTATAATCTCCAAAACTATAAGTTAGAGCAATTATTTTTTTCTTATCTGTTTTTCTTAATTTATCTTTATTTTGCATATAAAAATTATAAAAAGTATTTACATCTTTAGTCTGATAATTATTTTTAACATATTCCATCATTTTATTTAGACTAATATCTGTTAAAAGTAGATAATCTAATAATAAAAATTTTGTTTTATTTCCATATTCTAAATCAATACCATTTTTTATTAAATATATTATTTTGTCCACTAATTCTTTGTTAACCATAATACCTCCAAAAAAGAAGTTATTTATTTGATTTAATAACTTCTATTGCTTTATTTATCATAATTTCATATTTAACTGCTTCAATACTACCTAACTCTTCAATAACTTCTTGTCGAGTTACGCTATATTGTTTTGATAGTTCTTTTATTTTGCTTTCAGCTTCTTTATCTGTTGCTTTTATTTTTTCTATTTTTACTATTTCATTAAGTAAATAACGATATTTTAATCTTCTTGAAGCTTCATTATGCATATTTTTTAAAATTTCATCTTTAGAAGTCCCTGAATATTTATAATATAACTCTTCATCTATTCCTTGTTTTTTCATATTATTCATAAAGTTATCATACATTGCATTAGTCTCATAATCAATCATTTCATCTTCAATATCAATTTTCATATTACTTGCAGCTTTTTCTAATGCTTTAAATGTATATTCTTCATCAATATGATTTTGTTTACGAGTTTTTATTTGCTTTTCTATTTCTTTTTCTAATTCTTCTTTTGAATTTACTCCTGGCATATCTAAATCCATGAAAAACTCTTCATCCATTTTTGGTATTTTTCTTTGTTTTACTTCATTTACTTTTACTTTAAATAATACTTTTTGCCCCTTTAAATCTTCATCGTGATAATCAGATGGGAAAGTTAATTCTAAATCTTTTTCTTCTCCCTTTTGCATTCCAATTAATCCTTCTTCAAAACCTGGAATAAATGTATTGCTTCCTATTTCTAATTGATAATTAGTAGCTTCTCCTCCTTTAAAGGCTTCATTATTTTTATAACCTTTAAAATCAATAATAGCAATATCATCATTGGCAATTTTTCCTTTTTTTTCTACTATTTCTGCATAATGTTCTAATAAATGATGTATTTCTTGATCTACTTCTTTTTTAGTTACTTTTGCTTCTTCTTTTTTAATATTTAAGTTTTTATATTCTCCTAATTCGATGTTAGTAACTGCGATAAATGTATAATTGAACTCTAATTCATTTTCATCACATTTTACTAAATCAATTTTTGGTTCCATCTCTGGTATAAACCCTGCTTCTTTTAAAGCTTCATCATAATGAGAATTAATTACATTATTAGCGGCTTCAAATATAATTTCTTGTTTGCCATAATGTTTCTCATAAATATTACGTGGTGCTTTTCCTGGACGAAAACCATCAATTTTTGCTTTCTTATTTAATTTTTCAAATGCTTTTTCTTGTTCTTCTAACCATTTTTCTTTTTCTAATTTTACTTCTACTACTTTTTTCATAAATCCTCCCTAACGTACTTCTATTACTTTTACATTATATTTACCATTTGGACTTTCTACTTCGCATCTATCTCCTGCTTTAGCACCCATGATTGCTTTAGCAATTGGACTTTCATTAGATATTTTATTATCTGATGGATCTGCTTCTTTTGAGCCTACTATTCTATATTCTTCATCTTCATCATCATCTTCATATCTAATTACTACTGTAGAACCTAAATTAACTTTACCAGAATTATTATTTTCAATGATTTCTGCATTTTCTAATATTTTTTCTAATTCTAATATTCTACCTTCTATTTGAGCTTGTTCTGCTCGTGCAGCATCATAATCAGCATTTTCTGATAAATCTCCTAATGCTCTAGCATCTTTTAATGCTTTTATAACTTCTGGTCTTCTTACATTTTTTAAATTATCTAATTCTTCTTCTATTTCTAAATAGCCTTCACTAGTTAAATAAACTTTTGAATCTGCCATTTTCTCACTCACCTCTCACTATTTCAAAATTTTACTATTTTTTTTATTTTTTGTCAAGCTAATTTTTTACTTTTTTAGCTGATATTAATATATGCAATTATCTTAAAATTATTTCATATTTTTATACGCATTATATCATCTTTATATATTTTTTTATCTATTTTTAACTTAATAATAGACATAGGATGATTACATATATTAATTAAGTTATTATCTTCATCATATATTTTATCTATCTTATAACTAAAAGTAGTAATATTTGGTCCAAAAAATTCTACTTCATCTCCTACTTTAAAGTAATTACGACTACTTAAAATAGCATAATTATTATCTTCATCATAATCTATTACTAATGCTAAATAATCTTGATTAGATATTTCTTCTCTTCCTACATAATAATTACCATCGCTTTTTGGAAAAGTTTTAAAAAATTGTTCTTTTGAATCGCGATTAGCTACTCTATTTAATACTTTTAAATATTTATCTATTTTTTCTTTATCTAAAGTATTATTATAATAATTATCTATTGCCTCTTTATAAGTACTAACTACTGTTGCAATATAATAATTAGATCTCATTCTTCCTTCTATTTTTATACTGGTTATACCTAAATTTATTATATCATCTATATATTCTATTAAACTTAAATCTTTAACTGCAAGCGAAAAGTCATCTTCCTTTCTTATCTTGTTTTTAGCACTATTAGTTAGATAAAAATTCCATCTACATATTTGAGCACATCCTCCTCGATTTGCATCTCTATTAGTAAAATAATTTGATAAAACACATCTTCCTGAATAAGATGAACACATTGCACCATGTATAAATGTTTCTACTTCTATATTAGTTTTATCTATTATTTCTTTTATTTCACTTTGATGTAATTCTCTAGCAAGTACTACTCTTTCTACTCCTTTGTTTTTCCAAAATAAAACACTTTCTACATTTAAACTACTTGCTTGAGTAGATATATGTATTTTTAAATTTATTTTATTTTCATTAACTAAATCTATAATAAGTGGATCTGATACTATAATTGCATCTACTTTTGCTTGTTCTAATTTTTTTAAATAATCAACTAGATTTTTAATATTTTCATCATGAAATATTATATTAACTGTAACATATACTTTTTTATTTAACTTATGTGCATAATTACAAGCTTCTTTGATTTCTTCTTCACTAAAATTAGTAGCATTTGCTCTTAAAGAATAATTTTTACCCCCAATATAGCAAGCATCCGCTCCATACAAAAATGCTACTTTTAGTTTTTCTAATGAACCCGCAGGAGCGAGTAATTCAATTTTATTCATTTTCTTCACCTTTCAATCTATAAGTAGTCTTCTTATCAAAAAAGCCTTTATATGTATTATCTATAGTCTTATTATTAATAAAAGCCTCAATTACACTTATAAACTCTTCATCACTAATATAAGATCCATCAATTAAAAATAATGAAACATCATTAAGTTTTTTATAATCATTAATTAAATTAATTGGTTTTTTAGTAAATATAACTGTTCCAAATTTTTCTTCTTTTATTAAATAATAATCTATATCATGCTTAATATAATATATATCATCTAATTTTTCTAATTTGAAATTATTCAAATAATTACTTATTAAATATCTTCTTGAATAAAATATTGGCAAATAACCATATACATTTACAATTAATTTAATATTAGAATTTTTACTTATTTCATTTATTTCTTCTTTGGTTATATCTGAAGTAATAATACTATATTCTACATTATTTTTATAATAAAATTCATTAGTTAAACTACTAGCATTTAAGTGTTCTAAAGATATAATTAAATCTTTATTAAACTTAATTCTATTTGCAATATTTAATACACTTAAATCATAAAAAATTACTTTATCTATTAATGATTTATTTATTTTATTTAATATTTGTTCTAGTTTAGCTAAATCACTATTGTGCATCATTTTATTTATAGATACTATTATTTTTTTATCAGTATTATTTGCAAGTTCAATAATATTATCTATATCCATTCTAAAATTTGGTGTAATACAAAAATCTTCTACCCCAATTAATATATAATTAACTGTGCTTTTTAATAAATAGTCTAAATTACTATTACTACATGGGGCAATAATAAAATCATTCATCTAAACACTTCCTAACTGATATTGATATTTTGTCCCCTAGTGGAATATACTTAGTATCAAATTCTTCATTTTTATCTAAAAAATCTATATATTTTTTAATTTTATTAACTAAATTTCTTTGATTTTTAGTTTTAATTAAACTAGGATTTTCTACTAGATTATGAAATGATAAATTATCTGTTATTATATAACCTTTTTCATTTAAGTTATTTTTATATTTATTAAAAAAATCTATATTATGCGATTTAGATGCATCAATAAATATTAAATCAAATTTATCATCTAAATTAGTTGTTAATGCATCTTCATTTAGCAAAGTTATTTGATTAGTTAAATTAAATAACTCTACATTATTAATAGCAATATTATATCTATCTATATCTTTTTCAATAGTAGTTATTTTTATATCTTTATTAACTAAAGCCATTTTAATAGAAGAATATCCTATTGCACTTCCTATTTCTAATATAGTATTAATATTATTATTATTAATAAAATTGCATAAAAATTCCATTGCATCTTTTTGCATAATAGGAATATTATTTAACCTTGCATATTCTTCTATTTTCTCTATCATTTTTCCTCCTAAATCAATAAAAATAGCAAACCTTTTATAGTTTGTTACTAAATAACAGTCAAAGCTGTATACACAAAATAGTGTAATCAAAACATAACTATAATAAGGATTGCATATTAATAATACAATAAATTTCATTAAATTGCAATAGTTTTTGTTAATTTGTTAAACTTTTTTATCAATTGCTTTTTATATAAAATTATGCTACACTATTGATGTGATGAGAGATGAATGATAAAAAAAGAAATTTAATTAAAAATATAATTATTATTAGTCTTATAATTATTGTTATTATTTTATTAATTATTATTTTTATAAATATAAATAAACCAAATAATAAAAATTTAGAAAGCAATGAATTAATTGATACTAATACTAATTTAGATGACAATATTAAAGATAATAATACTAGTAATAATGATAATATAAATAATCCTAATACTAGTAGTAATGATAATATAAATAATCCTAATACTAGTAGTAATAATAATATAGAAGATAATAATAATATAACAGAAGATGATGTAGTTAATTATGTAACTTTATTAGAAAAAGAAGTAGAAAGTGAGAGTAATTTAGAAAAATTTAAAACTAAATTTAAAGATGGTTTTATTACTATTATAGATTTTATCTTTTATGATACTGAAATAAAAGGATATAAATTTAGTGATCTTACTAATAGTGCAAAAATAAAAATAATTGATTCTGCTTTAAAAATAGATAATAAAATTGAAGAATATATTCCTAATTATAAAGAAAGTATTTCTTCTACTTATAATAAGGCTAAAGATAAATTAGTTATGTTATATTTAGATACCACTATTAGTGTTTGTTCTAATAATAAGAATGAATGTGATAAAGCTAAAGAAATGTTTGCTAGTTTAAAAGATAAAATAAGTATTGGATTTGGTTATATTAAAGAAATTGCTATTAATGGTAAAAATAAAATAAAAGATTATTATGAAATATTTAGAAATTCATAATAATCTTTTTATTCATCATGTTCATAAAACATATCATTATCTTTTAATTCTTGTACTTTTTGTGTATGTTCATCAATTGTTTCAGTAAAGTAAGTTTTTTTGTTTTTGTCCGCTACAAAGTATAAGTAATTATGCTCATTTGGCTCAATAGCAGCCTCTATTGATTCAATTGATGGTAGTGATATTGGACTTACTGGAAGTCCATAGAAAGTAGCACAACGAGTATTATAATCATTACACTCTGCTAATTCACTTTGTGTTAGGGCTCTATCTGCCATATTTACTTTTAAGCCATAATAAGTAGTTACATCGCTTCCTAATGTTATATGAGAAGCTAATCTATTATAAAATACTCCTGCTATATTTTTTCTATCTTCAACATTTGCACCTTCTGATTCCACTAATGATGCTATTGTCATTATTTCATGAATAGAATATTGACTATTTTCTATTTTTTCTTTGTATGGTTCTAATTTTGTTTCCATATTATCTAACATATCTTTAAATATATCTTTAACATCAACATTTTTATTTATATAATCATAAGTTGCAGGAAATAAATAACCCTCTAGTGAATAATAAATATCTGGATTTCTAATATCATCAGTTAAAAACCAATATTCATCTATTAATGAAATTAAATATTCTTTATTATCAAGAAGCTTATAAATATCTTCTTCATTATTAGTAGTATTTTCTGAAATTAAAGAAACTACATCTCTCATATTTATTCCCTCTTTAAAAGTTAAAACAACTTCATCAGGATTATATGATTCTCCTTTTTCTAAAATATCTACAATTTCTCTAGTTCCCATATTTTCACTTAACATATAAGTTGCAGCTTTTAAATTAGTCTTACCACTTAAACTTACATATACTTTAAACATTTTAGCATCTCTAATTAAATTATGATCTTTAAGTGTTTTCCCAATAGATTCAATACTACCAGGTTCTATGACAACTTTTTTTAAAGTATCATCATTAGATACTTTAGAAAGAGAAAAATTATAAAAAATAACAACACCAATAATTATAGTAAGAAAGACCGCTGGTAACACAACTAGCATTTTTTTTATTTTCATAAAAACCCCTAATTACTTTTCTTACTTTCTTCTTGAATTGTATCTAAAATTGTTTCAATTACTCTCCACTCGCGATCAGTTTCTATTGGCATTAATTCAGTATTTTCTTTATCAGGATTATAAATGGAAGCATATACTTTAACATTTCCATCTTCATCTTTAGTATTATCTGTATAAACTATATAATTTTTCTTGGTTTCATCAGATTCAAATGTAAATAATACTTCACATTCAATTTCTTTTCCTTCTTTATCTAAAATTGTAAATGTATTTTCTTTATTCATAACTATTTCCTTTCTTATCAAGAAAGCTTTGTAAAATGATAACTGCAGCCATTCCATCAACTTTCTTTTTACGTTTTTTTCTACTAACATTAGCATCAATTAATACATTATTAGAAATAACAGAAGTAAGTCTTTCATCCATAAGCTCTACATTTACTTTTAGCTTTTTTTCTAATAAAGATTTAAAAGCTACAGTAATTTCTGCTCTATGTCCATATGTATTATTCATATTAAGAGGTAAACCTAATACAATAGTAGTAATCTTTTCTTTTTTAACTATTTGAGCCAAAGGCTCAAATAAACTATTATAATCATTTTCTACAAACTCTAAAGTAGTATAAACACTAGCAATAGTATTAGTCTTATCACTAATTGCTATACCTAAAGTCTTACTACCTAAATCTAAACCTAAATATCTCATTTTAAAAAACTATTTAAAAGAAACTCTACTACCTCTGCTCTATCTAAATTAGCAACCTTATTTCTAGCATTTTTATAACTAGAAATATAACCTAAATCACCGCTTAATAAGTAACCCACTAATTGACTAGTAGCATTATAACCCTTTTCTTCTAAAGAAGTATAAACCTCTTTTAAAGTATCTTTAACAACTTCTTCATTAATTTTTTTAGTATCAACCGACACTACTGTATCTTCATCCATCTAATCACCCTCTTATATAATTTAACATATAACTAAATAAATTACAACATTATTACTAAAATTTGACATTATTGATATTTCGACGAGGGACAAGCCCTCGGAAGTTTTACAGCGCAAGCAAAGCCGCACGAGCCGAGTAGTCAGAGTTCGCATTACCAGTGTAGTAGTTGAAGCTGAACACGCCCGCGTAAGAGCCATTGCCATAGTAGCCACCGCGCCGGAACCACGGGGTAGACGAGATGACGAAGTTCGCGTAATCATTATTCCATGCTGTAGTAGAACTAACAACTACTTCTCCTGTCGCATCTCCTAATCTTGCTCGATTGTACGCT
>CALVVX010000051.1 GCA_944364015.1 uncultured Bacilli bacterium
AGTTCTCGAATTTCCGAGAACTTTTTATATGGAAAAAACTATGGTCCCGTAGGTCCTGTAGGTCCAGTTGGTCCCGTTGCACTAGGTGATAAGTGGCACATACGACTTTTTCCAATAAATATAAGGGTTTGTATAAATTAATTATATACAAAAACGTTCATCAAATGCAATAATTTTAAAAGGTTGTCAACATATTGGCAATCTCTTTTTTGTGGGTTAGAGTTGGTTTAATTGGCGAATTAGTTTGTTCCTGTCGTAGTTTTCTAGTTTTTAGTGTATAATGTTTAATATGAGATTACATTAAAATGATTTAAGGTTTTCATTTTATGATTATTTTGAGTAAAGAGAAAGGAGTGATGAATATAATGTCTAAAATTAAAGATGGAATTATTGGGCATGCTGTTGGTGATGCTATGGGTGTTCCAGTAGAGTTCTGTATTAGAGAAAAACTTTTAATAAATCCAGTTACTGACATGATTGGTTATGGTTCACATCAAGTTCCAGAGGGATTTTGGTCTGATGATACTTCAATGGAAATAGCATTAATCGATTCATATATTACTAAAGGAAAATTTGATTATGATGATATTATGACTAAATTTAATAATTGGGTTAATTATGGTGAATATACTCCAAGTGGTGAAGTGTTTGATATAGGAAGAACTTGTTTACAGGCAATAAGAAATTATAGTCATGGCAATATTAAAGCAACTGATTGTGGATTAACTAGTTTTAATTCAAATGGTAATGGATCTTTAATGAGAATTTTACCAGTTGCGTATTATTGTTTTTATAATAAATTAAAACAAAATGATATTTATAATATAGTTAAAGATATTTCTTCCTTAACACATAGACATGAAATAAGTATTCTAGGCTGTTATATTTATATTAATTATGTTTTATTTTTATTAAATGGAAAAGATAAGTATTCGGCATATAATATGGTTAAATTAATTGATTATTCAATGTTTAGTAATGAATCTTTAGATTTATATTCCAGAATATTAAAAGAAGACATTAGTAAATTAACTGTAAATGATATAAAGTCATCCGGATATGTTATTGATACTCTTGAAGCATCTTTATGGGTATTATTAAAATCAAAAAGTTACAAAGAATCAATTATTGGTGCTATCAATTTAGGAAATGATACAGACACAATTGGAGCTATTACTGGATCTATGTCTGGTATCGTTTATGGTTATGATGAAATACCAGAAAAGTGGTTAAATAAATTGGCTAAAAGAGATTATTTAGAGAAGTTATGTAATGATTTTGAATTGATTTTAACTGGTTGTGAAGAAAATATGTAAAGTAAAAATAGTTAAATAAATAAGGAGTGCTGAAATGAGAGTTATTGAAAAGATTACTAATGATGATTTAGAGTTTGCAGAATATAGAGTTAAAAATGATATTAAATATGGTCGTGAAGGAGTATTGATAGATTCAGCATTACGACAATATCCACAAAATAATGATATAGCAATTGTATCTATGAAAATATGTCTAATCGATTTAACAAATGGTACTAATTTAATGAGAAATTTAGGTAAAGATGGTGGATTATACGATTTAGCAGAAAAAATAATTCAAGTTGATTTTGATAAAAGAGTTTCAACTGGTGATTTAAGTTTGGTTAATGAAATAGCAAAATGGACTAAAGAAAAGTTTGGCAAAAATCTGTTTTCTTTTATTAGTAAATATTGTTTATACCATAATGTGCATTGTTATGATAAAGATGATTATGTTATTTATGATTCAGTATTGGCTGAAAATATAAGTAAATATATTTCTGATGAAGAATACAAAAATATCACAGGAAAAAAATTATACAAGAATAGTATTAAGAAATACAAGTATGACTATAAATATGAAGATTATAAAAAAATAATAGATTATGTAATTCAAAAAAATAATATTACTATATCTAAACCACATCGTAAAATGGATTGGTTTATATGGTATAAAAACAGACAGTCTATTATAGAAAATAATAAGTAGAAAGAAGTGATGTTAATGAAAAAACCAAGTTATACTAATTTTCCTATATATGAAATTCTTGAAGATTTATCTTCTAAGGCTGGTATTAAAATTGAATACGAAAAATTACCTAAAAATGTATTTGGGAAATGTTTTAATGATGTAAGAAAGATAATAATGTCAGATACAAATGTGTACTGTAGCGATAAGGATGAAGATGGTAAGAATAATGCTTCTTTTATATTGGCTCATGAAATTGCTCATGTACTTGTTGATGAGTTATATCATTATAATGAATTTGATTACGATAATGATATTGTAACGTATAAGTTTATTGATGCAGATGCAGATAAAATTGGAGGAGCATTATATAATCTTGCATTAATGATACATGAACGTAATGAAATGGCAAAGTTTGAGAATAATAAAAATAATGAAGATCCAAAATAGCGTAATAAAAATATAAAAATTATTTATATGCAATATACAAAAACGTTCATCAAATGCAATAATTTTAAAAGGTTGTCAACATATTGGCAATCTCTTTTTTGTGGGTTAGAGTTGGTTTAACTGGCAAGCTAGTTGGTATTATACTAGAAATCTAAAATAGGTTTGTATTACATATTTAATTGTGGTAACATATGTATCAGGAAAGTGAGGTAAATATGGATAAAGTAATAAATGAATTAACAGAAACAATTAATTCTAATGATTTAATATTAGTAGCAGGAAGACCTTTAACTGGTAAAGCAACTTTTAGTTTAAAGTTAGCGAGTGAAATGACAAAGAAAAACAATAAAAATGTAGTATACTTCAGTTTTGAAGAATCACCAAAAACTTTATATTCGCGTATTAAAGAAAAAATAAACAATAGTTCCCCTAATGATAATATATATGTCATTAATGGAATTGATATGAAATCAATGATAGATATTAAAAAAGTTCTTACAGAATTTAAAGAAGTAAGTAAAGGTATAGGTGCAGTTATTATTGATTATTTACAATTATTGCAAATTCGTTATAATAAACAGAAAGATAATGATGTATTAGAAGAATTAAAATTAATTGCAGTAGAATTTAATGTACCAGTTATTGTAGTTTACCAGTTAGGCCTAGAGTTTGAGAAAATAAAACTTACATTAGAGGATTTACAAAATATTTCTATAGACGTAGATATTACAGATAGAGTAATATTCTCATATCCTGATAATTCTTTCCATAGTGGTAAATAAAATAATTTAGGTATTATTGTGAAAAAATAATAAGCAGATTATTAAATGCAGATGCTTATGATATGAATATATTATAAAAACTAATATATAAATGAAAAGATTGTATGAATAATATAATCTTTTTTGTTATTCTTTGTTAATTTTTGTTAGGGGGTTGTAAATAAATTACACTGTGTTTAACTAGTAGTTAAAGGAGGTGCAAATTGAAAACTGAAGATGATGTTGGAGTAGGTGTAAAGATCATTAATGGAAATGATGCTATAGAAATACTAAAAGTAATGAGTAAGGATACTAAAATCTATGAGGTTTCCCCTATATTAGTTGAATTAATTAATAGTAATATTAATCTAGCAATAGAGGCAGTAAAATATGTTCCAAATATATATTTCCAGTTGTCAGGACAGTTTAGATTTAATAAAAAGTTAATTAAAGCAACTATTGAGGCATTTAGAAACTATAAGTAGAGAATTAGTATAGACACAGTGAAAGGATTAACGAAATGGATGGATACGAAAGACTAAAACAGTTATATAGAGATGATGGAAAAAATGATAATGCCTTAAATATTATTCTTGAATATCTAATCAAAGTACCAGATATGAGTGATGTTTACCTTAATCAAGAAAAGAATTTAACACAAATGATGAGTTATATTAATCGTAAAGCTAAAGAACAAGCAGTAAATAATGTAGCAGTTATTGAAGATGAAATAGTATATAATTGGTCTTTAGAGTATTTTAAAAAAGGTAATGAAGAATTAGGTTTAAATAACCCTATACCAATTACTTTAAAAACTAAAGTAGAAAAGAAAGAAGATAAGCTTACAGGTCAATTATCTTTGGAGTTAGAGTTTTGACATACATCAAGAAAAAGTATAGAAGACTATTATCTTTGGCAGATAAAAAGTTTATAATTCCAAGTTGTTTTGAAAGATTTATTAAGGAAAAAGAACAAACTCATAATTTAATTATTAAAAGTAAGAATAGTAAATGTTATTGCACTAATTGTAACTATCATTTTATCTCTAAAGTAAAAGTTAATGATGAAATTAAATGCCCTAATTGTAAGAAAACATTACTTGTAAAAACTGATCGTTTACAACAATGTGAATTTAAGGATAATTTACAATTATTAGATAAAATTGAAGATACCTTTATATTAAGAACTTTTGAATTATATTCTTCTTATAATCAGTTTCATACCACCCACAAAATAACTGAATATATGAGAACGATTATTGATAATAATGAGATTAAGGATTTTGTAACTAACCAAGTTCATAACCATATGGGTTATATGTATGTAGCACATTATCAAGAGTTTGAATATTGGCGAGGTAGAAATTATCGTTGGGCTTATAGAGATGTTCAAGGTATGGTATGTCCGTATAACTTAAAAAGGTTATTAAAAAATACTGACTTAAAATATTCCCAGTTAGATAAGTTTGTAGCCAAAATGAGTTATATAGATTTTATCTACTATTTTACAAAACTAGCATATTATCATAGTTTTGAAATGCTAGTAAAATTAAAACTTTATAATTTAGCTCGTGAAGCAGATAGGTTTGATAGTGGCAAAACATTTAAAGAAATTTTTGGAGTACCTAAAACATTTTATCCATTTATGAAAAGAAATAATATTGATAGACAGGAATTAGAAGTATTGAAGATTATACAAAAAGAAGACATAAAGTTAATTGATAAACTTAAAGGGATAGGTAATTTAAAAGAACTATCTAATTATGTTAATTTAGAAAAGGCTTATAAGAAAGTTTTATCTATTAATTATAATAGTGAATATGAATATTTGGACTATCTTAAGGCTTGTGTAAGATTAGAATATGATATGAAAAATAGTAGGGTATTATATCCTAAAAATCTTAAGGAAGCACATGATAAGGCTATTAATTTATTAAAGTTAGTTCTTAATGAGTCAAATGATAAATTAATTAAAGAACGTGCTAAACTATTAGATAAGTTTACTTATAATGATAAAAAGTATGTAGTCTTTGCAGCTAATTCAGTAGAGAGTTTACTTGATGAGTCAAAACAACAAAACAATTGTGTTAAGACATATATTGATGATTATGCTTTAGCAGAGACTGATATTTATTTTATGAGAGAAATAGAGCATAAAGAAAAATCACTTGTTACAATAGAGGTTAAAAACAATAGAGTAGTCCAATGTAGAATAAAAGATAATTATCTTCCAAACAATGAACAAATGAATTTTATTAATAAATGGGCAAAAAACAAGATGATTTATTCCAACAATTCATATATAAGATAGGAGAAAGGAGCAAGTTATGGATAGTGCAGTTATTGATAGAATAAATGACTATGTAAATGAATTAGAAACTAATTATATATTTTTCTTTGCTTCTTTAGTAGCAAGTAATATCAATGCTTTCTATACTAGGTTTAATAATAGAAATTATATGAGTTTAGATGGAATTATTAATGATTCTAAAGAATACTACTTAAAAGATGATAAAGAAAAGAACTTACTATATTATCTCATAGATGAGGCTTTAAAAGAAAAGTATCACTTAAAAATAACAGATAAAGAGAAACTTATTGTTGAAAAACTGTAAAAATATCAAATAGTTAAGATATTATATAAATGTTTCATATATATTAGTAAAGTGATAGTTATTATCTTAAAACTTTTAATCAAAGATAGTAATTATTCACATATATCAACGATTGATTTACAACTTTGTCGAGAGCTAACTCGAAAACAGCACTACTTACCACAAACCTTAGAATATTGAAACTAGTGAGAGTTAAATAACAAATAACAATACTAATAATACTAATATTAATATTAATATCAGTAATAACATTACTAAAAACAAAAATCAGAAACTAAATCCTTTTAAGGTAAGTTTAATATATTCCATAAAACGAGTATTTTAAATTTGCCAGACGCAGATATGGCTTTC
This sequence comes from uncultured Bacilli bacterium, assembly GCA_944364015.1. Lineage (GTDB taxonomy): Bacteria > Bacillota_I > Bacilli_A > RF39 > UBA660 > CALVVX01. Next base: position 6,160 of record CALVVX010000051.1, read on the forward strand.
AATTTGTTCATAAACTGTTGAATTTTGGGTAAAACTAAAATCTCGATGGTTTATACTACTAAATAATCAAACTTTGTTACACTTGTTTATTTTGTGGTAAACAAACTGAATAAAATAAGGGTTATCGATGCCGGCTCGCCGTGGATTAGGTACGTCCATGAAACGGATCTGCACTTTCAAGGCACAGCTTACCACAAACCTTATAATATTAATACTAAAGAGAGTTAACTTAACAATAACACTACTACTAAAACTAATAAATTAACTATTACTAATAACAATAACAGTTATGAAACTAACAACTAGTTTAATAACAATTATAACTAAAAACCAGAAACTAAATCGTGCAACTAACATTTACGTTTATATTATGGGTTAATCCTGTTTATTACTAACACTATATAAGTGTTATATCTAACTCATAATTAACTTTGTTACAACTGGTGCAAATGTTGTTACACGTTGCACGATACTATGAAAGGAATAATCAATATGAGAACTAACAAATGGTATATCAGTTTACAACTAAATCAATACTATAAAATAACTGTTTATGATAATGGAATAGTTTATGGTCCTAATAAAGGTGAAAAACTATTCCAATTAAATGAAGAAACTATGACTAAAATTAGAACTATTATTGAAAATGTCCGTCCTTTTCTTGCTAAAAACAAAAGATGTTTAAAGAATAGAGAAGGTAAGTTTATTATTAGAATTAATAACACAAGTAGAAGAACATCACATTATATTACTAATGATGTACTTAAAATAATTAGTCCTGATTATGATAAATTACTTTTCATCATCAAAAATGTAAATAACCACTCTAAAAGTTTCATACATAACAAAACTTTTATAAGTGAAGAAATAAAGGTTTACGATGAATTTGAAGAAGCATTTTATAGATTTCTAACTAATGAAGAAAAAACTATCATTAACACATTAATCAAAACTTACAATGCTACTTTAGTCCTTAAAGCCTTAAAAGTAGCAGTTAATGATAAACTTCCAAGTTTACTTTATATCAAAGATATTCTTAATTATTGGAACAAGTTTAATAACAGTAATATAGTACCAAACTTAAAACTAAATAAATGGGAATATTTTCTGAAAACTGTTGCAAATTAGTTTAGTTGTTGTAAAATCCTAATTAAGAATCGTTTTCCAAACAAAAAAGAAATATTACATTACTATATAATTATGTTTATCTAATTATTATAATATGTAGTATTTCTTCTCTATATTAATTATCCATTAATCCTTTTACATAAGCCTTAACTAGTTCTTGTTTATCTTTAGGTAAAGAATTTATATTCTGTAGTAACAACATTAAATCTTTATCATTATATGATTTACTCATATCATCTATCTTTATTGGATTATCAGTTCTTCCAACAAGATAATCTAAATTACAATTTAGGTAGTTTGCTATACTTATCAATACTGGAAGACTAGGTATCTTACTTCCAGAGATATAAGAAATAATAGCTGAATCACTTATTTTAGACTCTATTGCAACTTTGGTAGTAGAAAAGCCTTTAGCATCTATAATCTTTTTTAAGTTATCCATTGAAATAGAATCTCTAACTTTATCATAATTTTCTCTATCGTTTATAATCATTTTCCTCACCTAACTTAATTTTAACAACTTGAAGTGTATTTGTTTTATACCCTAGGTACTTGATTAATTACCACAAGTGTAGTAATATGGCACTAGAGGTGAAATAGTATAATGGGAAAAATAGCAATGTATGGAAATATTAAAGAAGAATTGGGAGTAGTTATGGCTTTTACTAAACTACATGAGGAATTA
>CALVVX010000052.1 GCA_944364015.1 uncultured Bacilli bacterium
AGTATTTAATACTTTTACTTCAATACCACTATTTGTATCTTCTTTATATGCAAAGCCATATTTAATTGTTCCATTATTATTACTAGATAAAAATATATCAAATACTTTAGTAGTATTAGAACTTACTGTTATACTTCTACCATTTGTATCATTAATATCTATATTATATGCTAAATCAGAATCAGTACTTGAGGTTTTTTCTATAGTTATATCTATTGCATAAGTATAATATAAAACACACGATATTAAAGCTATTACAATTAAACTAATAATTAATATTTTCTTCTTCATTTTTTCCTCCCACGAAAAAAATACAAGAAAATTATTCTATTTATATAGAATACTTCCCTTGTATTTTATACATATATTATATATATTTATTTTATTTTTTAGTAATAAATTTGACCCCCGTATTTACTTGTAGTTAACTTGTTATTTACTATATTTTTTATACACATATTAACCACACTCCTTATCTATAACAATTGTAACACATAATTTAATTGATATCAAGTTTATACTTGAAAAACTTTTAATTCTTTGTTATAATTTATACATCGAGTAAGTCTATTAAATTTAATATTATTTTTTAATTAACGGTCAAAAATTATAGAAAGGAAGTAATATGAAAGAAATTAATGAAACCAAAGTCTTTGCCCTAGGAGGATTAGGAGAAGTTGGTAAAAATATGTATTGTGTTATGCACAATAGCGAAATAATTATAATAGACGCTGGAGTAATGTTTCCAGAAGATGGACTTTTAGGAATAGATTATGTTATTCCAGATTTTACATTTTTAAAAGAAAATGAAAGTAAAATAAAAGGTTTATTTATAACCCACGGACATGAAGATCATATTGGAGGTATTCCTTTTTTACTACAAACAGTAAAAATACCTAAAATATATGCTCCTGCCCAAGCAAAAGAATTAATTGATAAAAAATTAGAAGAAAGAAATATTAAATATAAAAATATAATAATTTATAATGAAAATACTATCGTTAAAACAAAATATTTTAATATTGAATTTTTTAGAACAACTCACTCGATTCCTGATTCACATGGTATTGCTATAAATAGTCCAAATGGAACTATAGTAATGACTGGAGATTTTAAATTTGATTTAACTCCAATTGGTCCAATGGCTGATTTACATAAAATGGCTAAAATAGGAAGTAAAAATGTTAAATTATTAATGAGTGATTCTACTAATGCTTTAGTAGAAGGAACTTCTGTTAGTGAATCTTTAGTAGATGAGAATTTAGGTGAAATATTTGATACTTATACTTCTAATCGTATAATAATTGCTACTTTTGCTTCAAATGTTTATAGGCTTAAACATATAATAGAAACATGTAAAAAACACAAAAGAAAAATAGCTTTATTTGGAAGAAGTATGGAAACATCAGTAGATATAGCTTTTAAATGTGGTTATATTAAAGATAAAAGTATTATAATAAGTGCAGAAGTAGCCAATCAATTAAAACCAAAAGATGTATGCTTACTTTGTACAGGAAGCCAAGGAGAACCACTAGCGGCCCTTTCTCGTATTGCAAATGGATCTCATCGTCAAATAAAATTAATTCCAAATGATATTGTAGTTTTCTCTTCTTCTCCAATACCAGGAAATGCTACATCAGTATCTAAAACAATTAACCAATTGTATTTAAAAGGAGTAAAAGTATTTACAAACTCTATGAGTGAAATACATTCATCTGGACATGCTAATCAAGAAGAATTAAAATGGATGATAAGATTATTTAAACCTGAATATTTTGCTCCATATCATGGCGAATATAGAATGTTAAAAACACATGCTGATTTGGCAGTAGAATGCGATGTACCTAAGAAAAATACCTTTGTTTTAGAAAATGGAGATGTTTTATCTATAAATAAAAAAGGAATAAGAAAAAGTGCTAAAATACAAGCAGGAGATATATTTGTAGATGGATCACGCATTGGAGATGTTGGTAATGTTATAATAAAAGATAGAAAATTAATGGCAAATAATGGAATATTAGCCATAATAGCAAACATTGATACTCATAATAAAAAATTATTAAATTTACCTAATATAACAACTAGAGGATATATTTTAGTAAATGAAAATGAAGAATTATTAAAAGATCTTCAAAAGAAAATAGAAATAATTATTAATCGTAAACTAAAAGATAAAAAATTAAATTTTAATGATATAAAAAATGATATAATTACTGAACTAATACCAATTTTATCAGAAAAAATTGGTAGAATACCAATTATCCTACCAATTATTATGGATATAAAAGAAGAAAAAATAGAACAAAACAGCTAGGCAACTTGCTGTTTTTTATTAAAATAAATAGAATTCAATATATCAAGTCTATATTCATCACATTTACTAGTAGCATCATCTTCTACTAAATATGTATATACAAATACTCTACCATCAAATTCAGTAGCATAATAATATTCTTTAGCATAATTTTTATCATAATAAGTCCAATACCAAGTAAAACCATTAACTACAAGTTTTTCATTATTAATAGTAGCATTATTATAATAATTATCAAGATCTAAAATAACATCTTCAGATGAATCATAATCTCTAATAGCCTTTAAATCAAAATCACAAGTAGAAAAATCATTATCACTAGTTACATAACTATAAGCATATTTATATGGTAAAGACATATCTTTAAATAAATTATTATCTACATTTAAACTAACATAATCATTAATATTAATACTATTATCTTCATATAAATAACCATAAAATTCATAATCTGAATCAATATTAAAATCTTCATCAATTATTTTATCAATTAAATATGTATAAGTAAAAGAAGTAAAAAACAAAATAGAAATAAATACTAATAAAAAATTAATAACTAAAACAATAACTAAATTTACTACACTAACGCCACCTTTTTTAAGCACTATTAATCTTATTTCATCTAAACTTTTATTATTATTTACTAATTTAATTTCACTTATCTTACGCCTTGCTTTATTAATATACATTTTATTAAATATAAAACCCAAAACTAAAGAAGTAATAAAACTACCATATATCCATGATGATCCAATAAGCAAATTAATTAATAAAATACATATACCAAAAGCTATTTCTCTACGATAAAATAAATAAAATACATTAAAGAAAAAAGCACAAAAATTAAATTTACCAGAAATTATTTTATCATAATTATTACCAATATATATTCTTAATAGTTCTTCATCTATATCTTTATTATAATTATTAGTATTTATACTACTATTAGTATTAGCATTTATATTATTATTTGTATTAGTTTCTATATTTCTATTAATATTAGTATCTATATTACTATTTGTATTAGTATTTGTATTACTATTAGTAATAATATTATCTACATTATCTAATACACTATTATTTATATTATCTATTTTATTTTCTATTTCACTATTTTTCTTATTAATAGAATCTAATACATCATTAACATCTTTCATATTATTCTCCACTTAATTTCTTTTCTAAATCTTTCTCCAAACTAGAAATATCATTAGGATCCATAAATATATATACACTACCTTTATGTTTAACTAAAATACTTGCATCATCTTTTGTAATATGATAAGCATTAGTAAGTCCATCAATAATTAAATTAGAACTAACTAAAGGATAATCTTCTTGTCTTTCTCTAGCGGGATGAATATCTAATATATAACTTGCATCTACAGTAGATAAAATTTTGATAAAATCTTGAGCAAACTTTTTAGTTCTACTATAAGTATGTGGTTGTAAAATACATACTATTTTCTTATTTGGATATTTTTGTTTAACAGATTCAATTACTGCTTTAACCTCATTAGGATGATGAGCATAATCATCTATAATAATGCTATCTCCTACTATAGTTTCACTAAATCTTCTTCTAGCGCCACGAAATTTAGATAAATTTGACTTTACTTTATTTATATCCATATTTTCTAAATAACAAACACTAATTACCGCTAAAGCATCTAATAATTGATGTTTTCCATATAAAGGTAAATCAAAATGAGCATAAAAACTAGAATAAGCATATACATCAAAAGATATACCATTTTCTTTATAAACAATATCACTAGCATATATATCATCTTTTTTATCTAAACCAAAATAAACTATATCTTTATCAATATCCATTTTTCTTATATTATCATCTTCACCATAAGCAACAACTTTTTTAATAGTCTTACTAGCAAACTGACTAAATGCTAAAATAACATCATCTATATCTTTAAAATAATCAACATGATCTAAATCAATATTAGTAATTACTGTATAATAAGGTAAATAATTAAGAAAATGACGTCTATATTCACAAGATTCTAATGCAAATAAATCATTATCTAAATTGGCATAACCCCTACCATCTCCAATTAAATAATTTATATTATCAATTGCACAAGCCATCAAAGAAGTAGTAGTAGTTTTTCCATGACAACCACATATACAAATAGTTTTAAATTTAGTAGTTAACTTTCCTACCATTTGTTCATAAGTAATAATTTCTAAATTTAATTCTCTTGCTCTAACTAATTCCTCATGATCTTCTTTAATTGAAGCACCTTTTATAATAGTCATACCCTCTTTTATATTATTAGCATTATAAACTAAATATTTAATATTTCTCTGATCTAAACTCTTTTCTGTAAAAAAATGCTTATCTACATCACTACCCATAACTTCATAGCCTAAATCATACATAATTGAAGCAAGAGAACTCATACCAGCACCTTTAATTCCAATAAAATAATACATATTATCACTCCTTATAACTATATTTATTAATAAAATCTTTATCAATAAAATAATTAATTCTCATTGCATTTTTTACTTCATTTAAAGTCTCATTAGCAGTATCACTAGCCTTCTTACTACCTTTTTTTAATATTTCATAAACATAACCTATTTTGCCTTCATATTCATGTCTTTTAATACGTATAGGCTCTAATATACTATCTAATATATTATATAAAAATTTCTTTATTTTGATATCTCCTACTCCACCTTTTTGATAATGAGCCTTTAATTGTTCCAAATTTTTATATTCTGGCATAAATTTCTCAAAATGTTCATCTTCACAAAAAGCATCTAAATAAGTAAAAACTACATTACCCTCTATTTTACCTGGATCATCTACTCTAATATGATTAGGATCTGTATACATACTCATAACTTTCTTTTTTAAAGTATCACTATCATCAGATAAATAAATACAATTACCTAAACTCTTACTCATCTTATTTTTACCATCAGTACCAGGTAAGCGAAAACAAACTTTATTACTAGGTAAAACTGCATGAGGCATAACCAATACCTCATCATATATATTATTAAAAGTATGCACAATTTCTTTAGTTTGTTCAATCATAGGAAGTTGATCTTCTCCAACAGGAACAATATTTGCTTTAAAAGCAGTAATATCAGCAGCTTGACTAATAGGATAAGTAAAAAAACCAGCAGGAATACTATTATTAAAACCTCGAAGGTTTATCTCTGATTTAACTGTAGGATTTCTCTTTAAACGAGAAACAGTAACTAAATTCATATAATAAAAAGTAAGTTCAGTTAAAGCAGAAACTTGAGATTGTATAAAAATAGTTACCTTATTAGGATCAATACCCACAGATAAATAATCAAGTGCAACTTCAATAATATTATCCCTTACTTTATTAGGATTAGAAAAATTATCCGTCAACGCTTGAGAATCTGCAATCATAAGATACATATCCTTATAATTAGCATCATTTTGCATCTTAACTCTCTCTTTTAAAGAGCCAACATAATGACCTAAATGTAATTTACCAGTAGGTCTATCACCAGTTAAAATTATATTTTCCATAATATCACTCATTTCTAATACAATTGTACCAAATTTCTAACAAAAAGTCAGTATTTATCATAAAATTCAAAAAAAAAGTGTTAATCTACCAAAAGATAAAAATCAACACAAATGGCGTCCCCGAGGTGAGTCGAACACCCAATCTTTCGCTTAGGAGAAAGTCAGTTACAGTTTCAAATAGCGTTTGATTTTTTTAAAATGCTTATTTTTTCTTGTAAAACTCTGCTTTTTTTCAAATCATATTTTTAAATAACTAACTAATTTTTTAATTATTTTAAATATCTTTTGATTAAATTCGCCACAAAATCGCGACATACTATTTAAAAATTCTGTCCTAACACGAGAACGTCCAATTTTTTCCTTGATTATAGCATAAAATTTTTTATTTTTTATACCAGCAAAATAAAATTTGCTTTATAAAATACTCAAATATAACTATGTATTAATTTTTATATAATATTTACATCATATATACCACAAAAAATTTCAAAATAGTGAAAAGAAGAAATTATATTCTTCTTAATCACTAACTCTAATATTTGTACCATCAATATTTTTATATACTCTTTTTTCATTTTTAGAAACTTTTTTCATAATTTCATCTTCTAAATCAAAACCTAACATTTCTGACAATCCCATTAAATAAATTGCAATGTCAGCAAGTTCTTCGTTTAAGTCATCTTTTTTCTTTCTATAGGCTTCAAAAGCTTCAGCTACTTCACCATATAAAAAACAAAATTCTTTTTCTACATTTGTTGTATTAAAACCTTTATTTATTTTGTTTTGCCAAATATCTTTTTGGACTTGTTTTAAATTCATTTTTTACCTCCATATTAAATTCATTATAATAATTTATTACTCTATCTAAATTATAATACAAAAATTCATCAAGTTCAATAGTGTTAAGTGTTTTATCATTATAAATTGTAATAACAGGATATTTTTTATTTTTCACAACTATATATCCTGTGTTATATTCAGTTTCCGTATATGAAAAATAGTCTTTATCATATACTTTATCCATTGTATCTTCGGAAACAAAATGTCCACCATTTTCATATCTTATATAGTTTCTTTTCTTTCTAATATCTAACGGTGATACTAAATTTACAATAATAGTGTTTTCTTTATTTGGAACATAATCAATCATAGATTCTATACTTCTTTTATAAACATTTTCCCCAAATTCTTTCTCATATAATTCATCTCTACCACGAGAAAATTGAATTATATTGTTTTCAGAATGTAAGACAGAAACTGCTTTTTCTAAAATCATATCCCATAAAATAGGTCTAACAATATCATGTCCATTTCCATCAAGAGCCTTTATGGTATAATGATTGATATCGCCATAACTTTCAAAATATTCCTCGTAAATATTTTTCATAAATGTTAAATTATTCTTTAATCGAGCAAATTGTTCTTTACTTAACACTAATGATTTATCATCTAACATAAATGTTTCTACCAAAGGTTCTAAATCATCTATGTCCATATAAATATCATAATATTTTTTTAAATAATTAATAAATGTAGTTTTACCAGAACAAGAATTACCAATCACAATTATATTGTTTGGAAGATATTTGTAATTTATTAAATCAAATTTATTGATTGTTTTATCAAAATTTACTAATGCCCCATATCTTTCTAAAGACATTTGACTATTTCTTATTCCACAAGAAACAGATTCATTAATAGATTTACCATCTATATATTGGGATAAAAAGCCACCAATAAAAGTATCTCCAGCACCAGTAGATGAAATAATTTTACTTTTTTTCTGTACGGGAAAGCTTAAGTTTTCTGTTGGTGTTATGACAACTATCGGTTTATCTTCATTTGTAATAATTTTATAAGGAATCGATTTAACTTGTTCTTTTATCAATGCATATTCTTTCATATTACAAAATAAGTATTTTATTTTATCTTTATACTTTACAATATAAGGTATCATATCTTCTATACTATGAATCATCATCATAACAAGTAGATAATGTTATTATTCTATCATTACTAGATAGTTCAGTATTAAAATCATATTTACTAC
>CALVVX010000053.1 GCA_944364015.1 uncultured Bacilli bacterium
CTAATATATTTACTAAAGCAATAGTAAGAACAACTTTCAAAGCCCATTTAAACCAAGTAGTATATTCAACTTTTGCTAAAGCTAATCCACCCATAATAGCACCACATGTAGGAGTAATTAAGTTAACTAATCCATTTGCAGATACCATACTCATAACAGCAACTTCTACATTATAACCTAATTGAGCCGCTACTGGAGCTATTATTGGTGTAGATAATGTTGCTAAACCAGAAGATGATGGTACTAATACACTTAATACTACATGTAATAAATAGTTAAGTGGTGTAAATAATAATTCAGGCATATTAGATAATATATTAGATGCATTATATATAATATAATTATCTAAATAAGTAGAACCCATAAGAACACTAGCACCACGAGCAATAGCAACGATTAATACAACTCCAATCATATCATCCGCACCATCTACAAATGTATCTACAATTCCTTTTTCTCCCATTTTATTAACTATACCAATAATTATAGCCATTATTAAAAACCATAATGCAGATTCATAGAAATACCAACTACCAAGAGAACTTCCAGTTAACCAACCAGTAAAGCTATCAAAGAATGTAATTCCAAATTCTCCCCATGGAATAAATCCAATAACCATAACTATAAATGTTAGTCCAAATAAAACTAAAGTTACTTTTTGTCTATTTGTTAGTTTAGCTTTTTTCTCTGTTTTAGTATCAATAGCAGTACCATATTTTCTCTCCATATCTTTTTGTTCACGTAATGATAAGAAAGTTGAACCTTTATCACGTTGTACTTTTTTAGCATAACGCATTACAAATAATATAGATATTGCTAATGTTGTAAGCCATAAAATTGCTCCAATTAAAATGATTAATCCTTGATTAACTTCAACATTAGCAGGAAGTGCACTAACAGCAACACCCACTGCAAATGGATTAATAGTAGAACCTAAAACTCCACTACCTGCTCCTAGTAAAACTACTGCAGAAGCAACTATTGTATCCATTCTAGCAGCAACCATGGTCGCAGCAAGTAAAGCATAAAATCCAACTGTTTCTTCTAACATTCCATAAGTAGTTCCACCTATTGAGAATATTAACATAAGTATAGGTATTAAAATAATTTCATTACCTTTTAATTTTTGTACTAAAACCTTAATACCAGTTTCTAAGGCACCTGTTTTAGTAACTATTCCCAAAAATCCTCCCAAAATCATTATGAAAATTGCAACATCTATCGCATTTTCAAAACCTAATATTGGTGATAATAATATATCAGATAAACTAGCACCAACTGTACCACTACCATTTACAATATCATCGCCAATAAATTCAGCATTTGGTAAAATATGAGATAAGATACCTAAACCAAATATCAAAATCAAAATAATTGAAAATGCTGATAACATAGTTTTCTTTTTTGACTTTTTAGCAGCCATAATTACCTCCTTTTTATTATTGTACCTGTTTTACCTAATAAAGCATCATATGCTTTATCAAGTGAAGTAATAATTGCTTTAGTATTAGTAGTATTTTCAACAAAATCTAGACAAGCCTCTACTTTAGGTAACATACTTCCTTTAGCAAATTCGCCTTTTTCAATTAAATTACGAGCTAAAGTAGAATCCATAACATCTATTGCTTCTACATTATCTTTATTATAATTAATATAGACTTTATCAACAGCAGTTAATATAAGTAACATATCAGCATTAATTTGTTTAGCAAGTAAAGCACTAGATCTGTCTTTATCAATAACTGCAGCAGTTCCTTTTAACGTATTGTCTTCATTAACTACTGGTATACCACCTCCACCAACAGCAATTACAATATTACCCTCATCTACTAATTTATTAATAGTATCTTTTTCAATAATATCTATAGGAATAGGAGAAGGTACAACTCTCCTATAACCACGTCCTGCGTCTTCAACCATAACGTAGCCTTTTTCTTTTTCTATTTTTAAAGCTTCATCTTTTGAATAAAACATTCCAATAGGTTTAGTAGGATTTTGAAATGCTTCATCTTTTGAATCCACTAGGACTTGCGTAACAACAGTAGCTGTATTTTTATTAATATTTTGTTTTTTTAACTCATTAAATATAGACTGTTGAATATGATATCCTATATAACCTTGACTCATACTTCCACATTCTGCAAATGGCATATTAGGAGTTTTTACTTCTCCATTTGATGCATATTCCATTGCCATTAATATTTGACCTATTTGAGGTCCATTTCCATGAGTAACTACAACTTTATTTCCATCTTTGGCTAAATCAACAATAACTCTAGCAACATTAGTAAGTAATGATAATTGTTCATAAGGATCTTTTCCTAAAGCATTACCTCCTAATGCAATAACAATCTTACTCAATATTATCTCCCATAGTAGCATATAAAACTGCTTTAATAGTATGCATTCTATTTTCAGCCTCATCCATTACTTTTGATTTACTTGAATTAAATACCTCATCAGTAACTTCCATTTCTTTTAAGCCAAATTTTTCATATATTTCTAATCCAATAGTAGTCTTTAAATCATGAAATGATGGTAAGCAGTGTAAAAATATAGCATTAGAATCAGCTTTATTCATAATATCCATATTAACTTGATATTTATTTAACAACTCAATTCTCTTCTTCCATACACTATCTTCTTCTCCCATAGATACCCATACATCAGTATAAATAGCATGAGCACCACTAACAGCAGTATCAATATCTTCAGTAAGTAAAACAGAACCATTAGTCTCTTCATTAATTTTTCTACATGTATCAACCAACTCTTCTTTTGGCCATAATTCTCTAGGTCCACATGCAACAAAATTCATTCCTAATTTTGAACATACAACCATTAATGAATGAGCAACATTATTACGACAATCGCCCATAAATACTAGTTTTTTACCTTTACTAGTATCAAAATTTTCTTCAAGAGTCATAATATCTGCAAGCATTTGTGTAGGATGAAATTCATCAGTTAAACCATTAAATACAGGTACATCAGAATTTTTAGCTAATGTCTCTACTATCTCTTGAGAAAAACCACGATATTCAATTCCATCATACATTCTACAAAGTACTTTTGCAGTATCTTCAATGCTTTCTTTTTTACCCATTTGTGAACTTCCTGGATCAAGATAAGTAACATTAGCACCCAAATCATAACCTGCTACTTCAAAAGCGCATCTTGTTCTAGTAGAAGTTTTCTCAAATAATAACACTATATTTTTTCCCTCTAAATAGCGATGAGCAATTCCCTCTTTCTTCATCTTTTTGAATTTTTTAGCTAAATCTAGTAAATATCTAATTTCTTCTGGTGTATAATCTAATAACTTCAAAAAATCTCTATTTTTTAAATTCATCTAATCTTCCTCTCTTAATCTTCTCTAACTAAAGGCATACTCATACATCTAGGGCCTCCACGACCACGAGATAATTCTGCACTATTCATCTCAATTACTTTTATACCATGTTCTCTTAAAATATCATTAGTAATATTATTACGATTATATACTACTACTACACCTGAAGCAATACATAAAGTATTTGTACCATCATTCCATTGCTCACGTTCTGCAGATATTTTATCGCCACCTGCACAAGGAATTAAAGTAATTTCTCTACCTAAATATTTAGTAAGTATTCTATCTAGAGAATCTTTAATCTTCTTAACATTCAAATCCTCATCACTATTAGGATCATTTCCCTCAGTAATCTCAAATACCTCTAAAGTATCCATAATACCAGGATGATATGTAAACTTATCAACATCTATTTGAGTAAATACAGTATCAAGATGCATAAATGCACGTGATTCTGGTATATTAAATGCTAAAATAGTATCAATTTTACAATTTTTATTCTTAAAAATATTTTTAGCTAATTGATCAATTGCCCCTGCTTCAGTTCTTTGAGAAATACCTACTGCTAATATATGAGAATTAAGATTTAATACATCTCCACCCTCCATATGACACTCATCATATCTATCATAGTATTTTTCAACTTGACCTCTAAATTTTGGATGATAATTAAATATATATTCAGCATAAATAGTTTCTCTATTTCTAGTAACAGAATACATTTTATTCAAACAAATTCCATTACCAACACTTGCAAATGGATCTCTAGTAAAATATAAATTAGGCATAGGATCCGCAACAAAAGATGTCTCTTCAGTAACTAAATCTACTAAAGATTTTTCTAAAACTAACTTCTTTTGATCAAGCTCATTAATAGCAATACCTTCCATAGTTTTTAATACAAGTTCACGATTATCAGTAAACTCATTCAAATATTCATATAATAATCCACGATATTTAGGAGTATTAACTCCTGCTTCTTTAATAAATTGTCTAATAAACTTTTCTCTAACTTTTAAATTAGAATCCAAAGTCTCTGCCATCAAGTCTTCTAAATAATACACTTTAATATCATTATCTCTAAGTATTTGCACAAATTCATCATGTTCTGCTTGTGCTACTTTTAAATATGGTATATCATCAAAAAGTAAACGTTGTAATGTATCAGGTGTCAAATTAAGAAGTTCTCTACCAGGACGATGTACCAAAACCTCCTTAAGTGGTTTAATTTCACTAGTAACATTAATTACGCTCAAAAAATATCCCTCCTCTATCATAAAACATTATACCAAATAAAAAGATAATTAGCAACAGCACAAAAGAAAAAACTATTAATTAATAGTTTAATACTTATTTATAAACAAAGGTAAAACCTCTTTTAGCTTATCTTCTCCAAGTACTTCATCAATACATAAATTATCATTAATATTAATCAAAGTAACAATCTTATAATTATTAGTTATATCATTTTTCTCTTCATTCAAACCCGCAATATAATAGTAATCAATCTTTCCCATATGTACTTTATCTATAACTAAATACTCTTCATTATTAGCAAGTCTAATTATCTTATTAATTTCTATTTTCATCACTACCTCCAAATTCAAGTGGACTATTTAACTTAAAAGCACTATTAGAACTATCCACTTTATATTCTTCATTAGCATTCATATTAGGAAAAATATCATCATTAACAGACCAAAAATCATTATCTATATTTTTATTAACTTCTTCTTTATCAATAGTAGATTCATTATTTTTATAATTATTTAAAGAAGTTAATATATCATAACTATTATCTTTAATACTACTATTATTAGAATCAGTATTAACATTAGTGTTAATATCACTATTATCAACTACATCAGTATTAACATTAGTAGTATTATCAACTACATTATTATCAGCATTTTCTTCATTTTTAGTCTTATCAAAATCAAATGAAACTATACTATCTTTTTTAGGCTCTTGAACATAACCTAAAGATCTACCAACCCTACGCATTACAGTATCAGCCTTACTTCTAGCAAAACTCAAATTCAAATAATCATAAGGATCTTTTACTTCTACTACCATATTAGGTATAGTAACTTCTTCTTGTTTTACATCCTCTTCTGGTTCTATTTCTTGATTTTGTTCAACTTCAACTTCTTCTTTATTCTCATATACATCAATTACTCCAAATTCTTGAAGTAAAGATAATATTTCTACTTTTTGATTATCTTCTCTAAATTCTTCTAACTGATTTTGACGATACTTAATAATATCTTCAATTTCTGAAATACGATCTATATTTTCTTTTTGTTTTAAAATTTCTTTCTTTTGTTTATCAATAATCGTATATAAATCATTTAATATATCTTCATCAACTATTCCAAGTTCTACTCTTAAATGTAATCTTTCTTCTAATATTTTATCTAAACTATCTCTTTTTTCAGAAAGATCTGTATAAATATTTTTACTCTCATTAATAACCTTAAAAATTCTATATAAAAATTCTTTTTCCTTAACTTCATAAAAAGTCTTTCTTGCCTCATCTACATAAGAAGAATACTCTAGCTCACTATCATAACCAATACCAGCTTTTTTCAAATTATTAAAAGCACTATCAAAAGTATTTAAAGTTTTTTGAGCTTCTTCTATACTATCTTTTAGCTTCTCTAATTCAAAATTAACATCAACTGCTTTTAAAACATCTTTATATTCAGAATTAGAAACAATTTTTTTAAAAGCATTTAATAAATTTTCTTCTAACTCATAATTACTATTTTCATCAAGTTGTTTATTATTATAACAAATATCTAATTCATTATGTAATAACTTTAATTCATCTTCAATTTTTAGAATACTATTTTTATTAGCTAAATAATTTTTAATATTAGAAAGTCTTTCCTTATAATCATTAATCTTATCTTCATCTTTAATATAACTTAAAGCTTCTAACTCACGATTAGTAGTTTCTTTATAATCAGAAAGTAAAGTATTTCTTTCTTCTAATCTTTTATCTATAAAAGAAATTAATTTTTCTAATCTATCTTTTTCTTCTTCTAAAGTTGTAGTAGTATAATACAAATCTTTAATATCATTCTCAAAACCTACATTACTCTCTTCATCAATTTTTTTAGCAACTTCATCGAAACTCTGTAAAGTATCTTCAGTAACTATTTCACCATTTGTTTTAGCTAAAATTATATTCATTCTCAAAATTCTATACAAATTTCTTTGCATCTCTGAATTATTCATCCCTTTTCACCCTACTTTCACATTGGCATTTCTGGAAAGACAATATCATTTACTTCTAAAACTCCTTCTTTTTTAGCATCTTCCCTAAATTTCTTCATAAATTCATCTACTTCTTCTTCATCGACTTTAGCTTCTTCTACCTTTTTAGATACTAATTTATCATTCTTAATAACAGGTATTGTTCCATCATTATCTTCTTTAAATAAATCAACACTAGTATCTTGTAAAATAGAATCATATTTATTTGGCTTACTTTCTTCAACAGGTGCAGATACCTTTTTAACTTCTACTTTTGGTTCAACAGGTTTATCTTGTTTTATATTAGTATCAGCCATTTCATTTAATATCTTATCAACAAATTTATCACGAGTAGTAGTACTTACTTCTTTAGTCTCTACTTCTTTTGGTATAAGATTTTTTTGTTTAGCCACAAGTAATTCTTTAGTACGAAGTTCTATATCTCTTTTTCTAGCTTCTTCTACAATTTTTTGTCTTTTTCTAATTTCTTCTTGTTTTTTACTTTCTTCAATTAATCTTTGTTGTCTTTCTTCATACTCTTTCTTTCTTTTCTCCTGTTCTTCTTTATCATGCTTAATCTTCTCATTTTTAATCAAATCATTAAGTACAATAGTAAACTCATCACTATTATTTTCTTCTTCAATATCTTTTAGCAATCTTTCTTTAGTCTTTTTCTCTGTATTAAGAGTTTCTAAAGTCTTTATATCTTGTTGTTCTAATTTAATAGTATTATATTGTTTATTTACTTCATTAAAAACTAATTTATAAAAATCACTATTATCAATTTGACTCAAAATATCATTAATCTTTTCTCTTTTATTTAAAAGTTCATTATAATTATTAACATTCTTATTATAAATATCTAATAAATTAAGTAACATCCTCTTCTCAAAATAGCGGTTATATTCCCCAATTACAGAATCTAACATTTTCTCGCATTCTACAATTAAAGTAGTATTATTAGCTTCTCTTGCTACTTCAATATTTTGTAAAGCCTTATCTTTAGCATAAGTAAGTTCATTAAAAGCAAGATTAATCTCTTTTTCTCTTTCTTTATAAGAATAAATTTCTAAAGCCTTAAAACTTTTATCAAAAGTCTCGATCATTTTAGTTTCTAATTCTTTATTTATTCTTTCATTAGAACGTATTTTAACTTCACTT
>CALVVX010000054.1 GCA_944364015.1 uncultured Bacilli bacterium
TCATCATTTGATTCAATATTGTATAAATAGTAATAACCAGACTTATGTTTTTTAATCTCATAAGCTAACTCTTTTTGCCCCATTTCTTTATTCAAAGTAACAGTAGCACCATTATCAGTTAAAACTTTTTCTAATGTTTTAACACTATCAGCTCTAGTATTATCATCAATATCTGGTCTAACTATAAACATTATTTCATACTTGTTCATAATACACCTCCTTTTGGTCTATCGGCCTTAATAAGGCAAGGAGCAATTTGCTCTTGCAAGTATTATAGCAAAAAAACATAAGCATGTAAAGAACTTTATGTTTCTTTTATTAAAAAATTACCAAAGAAATTAAACACATTATAAAAACTACAAAAAAAAGTTTACTTAATCATTGATTAATATATAAACTTCTATATCATTAAGTATTATATTATCTACTATTATTCGCTTCCTACTCCTTCACTACTTATTTTTGCACTAAAATTCTTATTAATTTCTGTATTTGGTGTATTTATATCTAACCACATTCTAATACTTATTATTTTACTCTCATTGGGACTTAAAGTTAAATTACTAGCAATTATATTATTATCTAAACTACTTAAAATAGTTGGATTATTATTATCTACCATTATTTTTATATAATCATGATTTATCTCATTACTACTTATTGTAGTAATTAATTTTAAATCAAAAGTATATGAAATATTACCCTTATTAGTTATCTTAAACTTATAAGAAGTAGAACTCATACCCTCACTATCTGTAATAGGTAGACTATCTACTAAATTAAGTGTTTCTCCTAATCATGCTTCATTATTCTCTATTACTATATCTAAAATACCTGAAGTATAACTTTCTTCATTTTCTAATTTATCCTTTCTAAAAAATAATGCATATGTAGTAGTAAATAATACCACTAATACTATTATTATAGATAATATTAATATAATTACTTTTTTATTCATTTTTACTTCCATAAAAACACAAGAAAATCATTAAATACTTCTCCCATTTTACTTACTACTAATTAATTTTTTAAACTCCTCTTGAATTTCTTCAAAATAATCAATTGCACTATCAATAACAGATGGATCAGTTATATCAATGCCTGCGATCATTAAAGTATCAAATGGATTTTTAGTATCTCCTACTTTTAACATTTCTAAATATTTATTTCTAAATTCTTTATTATTAATATTTTTTACAATATAAGTAGCACAAGATAAACCAGTAGCATATTTATAAACATAAAATCTATAATAAAAGTGCGGTATTCTTAACCATTCATATCTTAATTCTTTATCTAGTTTTACATCTTTACCAAAATACTTTTTATTTAACTCATAATATTTATCAGACAATAACTCATTAGTTAAAGGAACATCTTTTTCTGCTAAATCATATGCTGTTTCTTCAAATTCCGCAAACATAGTTTGACGATAAATAGTAGATTTATATAAATTCATAAGTTTATCTAATATATATATTTTATCTTCTTTTTTATCTGTATTTTCTAACATATAATTAGCAAACAATAACTCATTAACAGTAGAAGCTACTTCCGCTACAAAGATGCGATAACTTGCATAACGATAAGAATTATTTTTATTAGAATAATATGTATGCATAGAATGACCTGATTCATGAGCTAAAGTAGATACATCAGTATAAGTACCCTCAAAATTTAATAACATATAAGGTTTAGTTAAATAACTACCACTAGAATAAGCTCCACTTCTTTTTGCACGAGAAGGATAAACATCTACCCAACCATTTTTATATCCATCTTCTAATACATTTAAATAACGTTTTCCTAAAGGTTTTAAAGCCTCTAATACTATTTTAACTGCCTCTTCATAACTATACTTAAAACTATTAGTTTTAGCCAAAGGAGCATAAGTATCATAAACATGAAAATCAAATAATTTTAAATAATCTTTTTTTATCTTAAAATAATTATAAATAACATCCATTCTCTTATTAACAACACTAACTAAATTTTTATAAACACTACTATCTAACTCATCATCAAAAACAACCATATCTAAAATAGTATGAAAGTTTTTAAGCTCACTAATAACTTTTAACTCATTAATATGTGAATAATATAAACTAGCAATAGTATTTCCAAATTTAGCATATGTCTTATGCAAAGTCAAAAAAGCATTTTTTCTTACTAATTGATTACTACTTTGTAAAAACAATTGATAATTACTATCAGTAAGTTCTACTTTTTTACCATTATCATCACTAATTTTACCAAATGTTAAATCAGAATCAGTTAAAATATGATAAGTTTTTCCATTTCTATCAAAAACAGAACTAAATCTAGAAAGTAATCTTTCATATTTTTCTTCTAAAGTGTGTTCTTTATAACGATAAATACGATCTAAAAACAACTTATATTTACTTAATTTAGGACATTGCTCATAAAACTTATCAATAGTTTTTTTATCTAAAGATAAAAACTTTGGTTCAAAAAATGCTACTTGACGAGTATAAGCTTGAAATAATTCATCAACTCTTTCTCTAAACATCAATGCTTTATTATTAGAAGTATCTAAATCATATGCTAAACTAACATAAGTATATAATTTTTCTAAATACATTAAAATCTCATCATCTGTATATAAAAAAGCATATAATTTTTTACCATTAGTAAAACAATCCTCATTAATATCATTAATTCTAAAAGCTAATAAACTATACTCAATAGAAAACTCATTTTCATTTGGACATAACTCACTTAAATCCCATTTTGTTGTATACATAATTCCTCCTTATACATTAAAACGAAAATAACAAATATCTCCATCTTTCATTAAATAATCTTTTCCCTCTAATCTTACTTTACCTGCTTCTTTTACTTTTGATTCACTACCATATTCTACTAAATCATCATAACTCATAATTTCTGCTCTAATAAAACCACGTTCAAAATCACTATGAATTAAACCTGCACAACTAGGAGCTTTCATTCCTTTTTTAAAAGTCCAACTTTTAACTTCATCTTTACCAACAGTAAAGAAATTAGCTAAACCTAAAAGAGAATAAGTCTTTTTAATCAGTTTATCTAAACCACTCTCATCAATACCAAGTTCTTCTAAAAATAAAGTTTTATCTTCATCATTAAGTTCTACTAATTCACTTTCTATTTGTGCACATATCATAACAGCTTCACTATTATCTTCTTTAGCATAATTAAATACTAAATCAACATAATTATTACCATTATTATGAATATCAATCTCACTTACATTACAAACATAAATAATAGGTTTTAAAGTAATAAAGTTAAAAGAAGATAAAATTTTTAATTCCTCATCATCAAAATCTAATTTACGAATAGCTATATTTTTCTCTAAATTAGTTTTAATTTTATTTAATAATTCTAATTCTCTAATATCATCTTTATTTTTAGTAGTCATAGCTTTTTTACCAATTTTATTTATTCTATTTTCCACTATTTCTAAATCAGATAAAATAAGTTCCACATTAATAACTTCTATATCCCTAATAGGATCTATACTACCATCTACATGAATAATATCTTTATTATCAAAGCATCTAACTACTTCAACAATAGCATCTACTTCTCTAATATGAGATAAAAACTTATTACCAAGCCCCTCTCCACGAGATGCACCTTTTACTAATCCTGCAATATCTTTAAATTCGTAAGTAGCGGGAATTACTTTATTAGGTAAATACATATTTTCTAATACTTCTAATCTTTTATCAGGTAAACTAACCATACCAACATTTGGATCAATAGTAGCAAATGGATAATTAGCCGCTAATATGTTTTTCATAGTTATTGCATTAAACAAAGTAGACTTACCAACATTAGGAAGACCCACAATACCCGCAGTTAAACTCATAAAACCACCCTTTCTTAAATCATAACAGATACACCTGGTCCAATAGGTAGACCAATAACATAAAATGCTAAAATAATTAATAACCATAAAATTGAATAAGCAATAGTATAAGGTACCATCAATGACATAGCATCAGTTATAGTAACAGTATCATTTTTTCTTTTATTATATATTTCTAAAAATCCAATTAAAATAACAAAATAAGTAAATAATGGAGTAATACCCAAAGTAGCAGAAGAAGCACCACGAAATACAGCTTGAGCAAACTCTGGTGTTAAAGAATTTTGCATAAACATAGGAACCATAATTGGTGCCATAATAGCCCATTTAGTACCTAAAGCAGGAACAAAAATAGAACCAATAATAGTAAGTATAAAACATACAATAATAAGTAAAATACCACTTAATTCTAAATTAGATAAAATTTCAGTCAAAGAAGCAACAATAAATACACCAATATTAGTCTCTTTAAATATTAAACAAAATTGAGCAGCAAAGAAAATTAAAACTAAAATAGAAGAAATCTCTTTCAAATAATAATTCATTGCATTAACTAAATCTCTATTATTTCTAATAGTCTTAACCCTAATACCATATACTAAACCCGCAAAAATAAGTAAGAAAGATACAATAGTAACAACACCTTGTTTAAAATAAGAATTATAACCAAATAATTGATCAACAAAACTAGTATCTTTTAAATATAAAAGTAAACCAGAAAAAGGAAGACCAGGAGTAATACAATATATTAAAATAAGAACTAAAATAAAAGTAACAAGTAAAGATAAAATAACACCTTTCTTCTCTTTAATACTAACTAAACTATCTTGAGAAGGCTCTTCTTCATCAAAAGTATATTTACCAAGTTTTGGTATAATATATCTTTCTGTAATAAAAGTACCTAAATAAGCAATTAAAATAGTACTAATAATCATAAAAAACAAATTACCACTTATGCTAACATTATAAGAACTATCTAAAATAGAAACAGCACTAGAAGTATAATCTAATAAAACACTATCAATATTATTAGCAACAACACCTGCACCCATACCAAAAGTAATACCCGCAAAAGCAGCACAAATACCTGCAGAAGGATGACGACCTAAATTCATAAATAAAATTGCAGATAAAGGAATTAAAATAACATAACCAACTTCTGAAAACATAGTAGAAATAACACCAAGCAAAACAACAATAAAAGTAAGAGTCTTTCTAGGAACAACTTTACCAATCATCTTAAACAAAGAATTTAAAAAACCTGACTTATAAGCAACACCAACACCAATTAAACCAACAATAATGTTAACCAAAGGAGCAAAATTAATAAAATTATTAATCATATTACTAATAAGATACTGAATACCAGTACGATTAAATAAATTATTAATATTAACAACCTGAGTAGTAATATCACCAGTAACAGCATTAACAGAATTATAACTAGTCTCTAAATGCAAAATACCACCAACACTACTAACAATCATAACAATAATAGTCAAAAGCAAAAAAACAATTGCAGGATGTAACCTAATATTTCTCTTACTCTTCATCGAATCACCCTTTTCATCTTCTTATTAAACTCAACACGAGGCATCATAATATACCTATTACACTCAAGACACTTAATCTTAATATCAGCACCAACTCTAACAATTTCCCATAAATTAGTACCACAAGGATGAGATTTCTTCATAATAACCTTATCACCCACTACATATTCCATATAAGATGCCTCCCTCTTATTAATTATAACAAATAGATAAAAAAATAACAAGAAAGAGAAATAAATAATTTAAAAATATGTTAATTTTAAAAATATAAATTATTATAACTATTAACAGTAGAATAATAACTCTTATAACTAATATATCCCATATCATATAATTTTCTTTTTCTTCTAATATTTTTTCTTATTTTATTTCTTTTACTACTACTAATACTTATAATAGTTTTCTTATTAACAACCCTATATCTACTACCTAAAAATACAAATCCATGACTTGCTTTTAATATCATTGTCTTATTAGTATTTATCTTAAGTTTATACTCCATATTCAATTTGTTTATTATAATCTTATAAATATACTTTAAATACTCTTTATCATGATGAATCAATATAAAATCATCAACATATCTAATATAATATTTAATAAACAAATTATGAATAATAAAATGATCTAACTTATATAAATAAAATATAGACAAAATCTGATTAATAACCGAACCAATACTAAGACCTTTCCCATACTCATATAAAGGAATATTATTAATTTCGTTACTTCTTTTCTTATCAATATCAACTAACTTATTTTTAATACTTATAATTTTTTCATTAATATAACTAGCATTATTACTATCAATAAAAGAACAAATAATATTATATTCACAATCATTTAACTTATCTTTAAGCAAAGATTTTAATATATCATGATCAATACTATAAAAGTATTTACTAATATCTAATTTAAGTATATAAAATTCATCATACTTCTTATTTTTATTAAGGTATTTTTTCAACAAACTAACTCCGTAGCTATAACCCATATTCTTTCTTGACGCAACATTTCTTATATCTAAATACTTATTAATTTTAGGAAGCAATATATATTTAGCCTGAGTAACGGACAGTTTTTTATTTTATAAAATATAGTGTTAAGATACCCCTAACACTATTTAATTAACTACAATTGATAAAACGATCAATTTATACTACAATCATAATAACAGAAAAAATACAAGAAAGTAGTTGATCGTTTTATGTCTAAATTATATAACACTCAAAAAGAAATTACAACACAAATTGCTAAATTTCTTCAAAATTCAATTCCTAACATAAGAAAAACTCAGTTAAAAATTATACCTAATATTATTTTTGGAATGATAAGTTCAAATTCTTGTTCCGCTTCTTCTATTGCTGCTAATTTAAAAGATGAATTTTCTTTGGTTAAATTAGAATCTGTCAATAAAAGAATAAGACGGTTATTTAATAATAATCATTTTGATGCTTATCACTTTTATAGTTCTTTTATAAAATCAATTATTTCTACATATAAGAAAAAGCATAACGATAAACGTGTACATATTTGCTTTGATCATTCTTATTCACATGAAAATTATACTGTTTATTTAATTTCTATGAGAATTGGCAAACAAGGAATACCTTTATATTTTGAATGTTTTAAAGGTATTAATAATTCTGATTCCTATTTAGATGAAACTATTATAAAAGGTATTGACTTTGTATCTAATTTATTTAAAGATACTGATTTAGAACTTATTTTTCTTGCTGATAGATGGTTTAATTCTGAAAAAATCTTAAGTCATATTGATAGTTTAAATCATAAATATTGTATTAGAATTAAAGGCAATTTAAATGTTAAAGTATTTAATAAAAAAGAAGGACATTACATAAGAAAAACTGCTTCTGAATTATTTTCTTACCAATGTCATTCTGCTTTTTATTGTGATGCTTATTTATATTCA
>CALVVX010000055.1 GCA_944364015.1 uncultured Bacilli bacterium
TCTTCATTTTTTCCTCCCACGAAAAAAATACAAGAAAATTATTCTATATTAATAGAACTTATTTCTTGTATTTTTTTTAATATTCTACTACATTTATTAATATATATTTTTAGTAATAATTTTGACCCCCACATTTACTTCTAGTTAACATATTATCACTACTTTCTTATTTCTACTTAATTTTATCATATTATTTTATTTATATCAAGTTAAAATAAAGTTAACTGACTAGTTTCTGGCATATTCTCAAATAAATTCATATTACGCATCTTATCAATTAAAGTTTGTGATACTTTGCATCTTTTTTGAAAGTCTTCTATACTTATAAATGGTGCTTTTTTTGCTTCTTCATATATATTTTTAGCAACTACATCTCCTAATCCATCTATACTTCTAAATGGTGGAATTAAAGATTTATCATCATCAGATTTTACAAAATATTTATAATGAGATTTATACAAATCTAAATTAGAAAAATTAAATCCTCTTGCAGTCATTTCTAAAGCAGATGCTAATACATCTAAAATACTATCTTCTTTATTAGATCTATCAAATCCTTTATTTTGTAATTCTAATATTTTTTCTCTAATTGATTCATATCCTTTTATCATAGTGTTTATATCAAAATCAAAACATCTAATCGAAAAATAAGCAGCATAATAATTAATTGGTTGATATACTTTATACCAAGCAACACGACAACACATCATAATATAAGCAGTAGCATGTGCTTTAGGAAACATGTATTGAATACGACGACAAGATTCAATATACCACTGTGGAATATTATTTTCTTCTAATTCTTGTGCCCATTTTTGCCAAGTTTCTGGATCTTTTTTAGCTTTTCCTTTACGAACAAATTCCATTATTTTAAAAGCATGTAATGGTTCAATACCCCAATTCATTAAAGTTACCATAATATCATCACGACAACCAATTACATCTTTAAAAGCTACTTTTTGTTTTTCTCCATTTTTAAGTGTAAAAGTACCTGCGACTAATTCTTGTGCATTCGTAGTCCATACATTAGTACCATGAGATAATCCAGATACTTTAACCAATTCTCCAAAAGTTGATGGTCTTGTTTCTGTTAACATATTAATAACAAATCTAGTTCCAGTTTCAGGTAAACCTAAAGAACCAGTTTCACACATAATTTGTTCTTTTGTAACCCCTAGAGCATCTGGAGTAGAAAATAAACTAAATACTTTCTTATCATCCATTGGTATATCATCAATACTCATATGACTAACATCCATTAAATATTTTAACATAGTAGGATCATCGTGTCCTAATATATCTAATTTTAATAAATTATCTTCAATTGAATGATATTCAAATTGAGTAGTACGCCATCTTGAAGATGTATCTTCTGCTGGATATTGAAAAGGTGTAAAATCAAATATATCCATATAATCAGGAACAACTACAATACCTCCTGGATGTTGACCTGTTGTTCTTTTTACTCCTGTACAGCCCATTGCTAATCTTTCAATTTCTGCTCCTCTTACATTAGTAATTCCTTTATCTTCAAAATAACCTTTAACAAATCCATAAGCAGTCTTATCAGCAACTGTTCCAACAGTACCTGCTCTATAAACATAATCTTCTCCAAATAATACTTTAGTATATTCATGTGCTTCTGATTGATATTCTGAAGAAAAATTCAAATCTATATCAGGTACTTTATCAGCATTAAATCCTAAAAATGTCTCAAATGGAATGTCTTGTCCTTCTTTATGCATTTTAACACCACATTCACAAATTCTATCTGGCAAATCATAACCAGATGGATATTCTTTAGATAAAACAACTCCATCTAATTCAAATATCGTCTTATGACAATTAGGACAAACATAATGTGCAGGAAGTGGATTTACCTCCGTTATTCCCATCATAGTAGCTACCAAAGATGAACCAACTGAACCTCTAGAGCCTACAATATAACCATCATCATTGGATTTTTTTACTAATTTTTGAGCAATTAAATAAATAACATCATAATGACCCCCAATTATACCATTTAATTCTCTTTCTAATCTATTAGAAATTAATTCAGGTAATTCTTCTCCATATAATTCTTTAGCTCTAGTATAAACTAAATCACGTACAATTTGTTCAGAATTTTCAATTTTTGGAGCAAAAGGATGACCACCAGTATCCCTAATTACTTCAATTTCTTCAACTAAATCTGCTATTTTATTAGTATTAGTAACTACAATTTCATAAGCCAAATCTTTATCTAAAAAACTAAATTCTTCTAACATTTCATTAGTGGTCATAAAATGCATTGAAGGTATTTCTTTAATATCTTTTTTATTTAAAGGATGAAGACCCCCACCAGGTACTTTTTGATTAATAATTATCTCTCTATATATTTTATCTTTTTTATCTAAATGATGAACATCTCCAGTAGCAACAACAATTTTTCCTGCTTCTTTTCCTACTCTAATAATTTTTTTAATATTATTAATAAGTTCTTCTTTAGAAGAAAACTCACTAGTCTGTAATAAATGAGCACATACACTAAAAGGTTGTACTTCTATATAATCATAAAATTTCATTGCTTCTGCTAATTCTTCATCACTTTTAGTTTTTGCTAAATCAAATATTTCTCCATTAATACAAGCACTTCCTATTAAAATACCTTCTCTATATTTTTCTATCATACTACGAAGTACTCTAGGACCTTTATAATAAGAAATAGTATTAGCATAAGAAATTATTTTAAACATATTTTTAAGTCCTACTATATTTTTAGCAATCATAGTAAAATGATAAGGTACACCCATAGTATGTAATTCTTTTTTATTAATCATTTTATTAAGATCACTAATCTTATCAATATTTCTATTTTCTAACTCCTTTAACATCTTATGTAAAACATAAGCAGTACCCTCTGCATCATAGTCCGCTCTATGATGAGCAGATTCATCCCATACAACAGAATATCTTTTAACTAAAGCAGACAAACTATGACGTGCTAAAGAAGGATTCATTGCTCTACTTAATTCTAAAGTATCAATAACAGTATTCTTAAACACTCCTAAATTATATTTTTTATAAGCCATTTCTAAAAAAGAAACATCAAATTTAGCATTATGTGCTACCATAGGTAAATCTCCAAACCAACTAATAAACCTTTTAATAGCATTCTCTTCATTATCCTTATCTTTTAACATATCATCAGTAATATGAGTAAGTTCTACTATTTTAGAAGCTAATTTTTTACCAGGATTAATTAATTCATCAAATCTATCAATAATTTCCCCATTACAAATTTTAACTGCACCAATTTCAATTATGCTATCTCCAACACCTGCTGATAAACCCGTAGTCTCAAAATCAAAAACAACATAAGTCTGATCTAATAAATTAGCATCTGTTTCCCTAAAACAAATATCAACATCATCATCTACTAAAGTAAGTTCTACTCCATATAAAAGTTTAATATCTTTAGCTAAATGAAAAGCATCTGGAAAAGCTTGAGCACAAGAATGATCAGTAATAGCAATAGCTTTATGACCCCATTTAATTGCTCTTTTAATCAAATCTTTAGCGCTCACAACCCCATCCATTTGACTCATCATAGTATGAGTATGTAATTCTACTCTTTTTAAAGGAGCATCATCCATAACTTCATTTTCTTTTTTTACATCAATTTTCTCAATATCTTTATATTTAGTCATAAAAACAACTTCATTAGCATATCTATCCATTTGTACTTTACCATAAAAGCGATACCAATTACCTGTTTTAAGTAAATCATTAATTCTAACAAATTCTTCATCATCTTTAGTAAAAATTTTAGCATACATACTATCAGTATTATCAGTAATTTTTAAAGTAAAAATTTTATAACCACTTTTAGCCTCAAATAAATCAATACCAAAAATAGTAGCCTCTATATTAACATTATCAACCTCATATATTAAATCTTTAATATCAGTAACTTCATGAGATTTTTTTACTCTAAAATTATTTTCTTTTTTTACTTCCTTAACAGGAAGATTAAATTCAACATTTTCAATATCTTCATAAATTTCTTTATAAATATCTGTATCTCCATTTTCAATTAAATTAATATTAAAATCATAATCATAACCATATCTTTTAATTTTCTCTTTAATAAAATTACTAACTTGAATCAAATTAGCTTTTTCAACCTTATTATAAACATCAATATTAATAATACCATTATCAACATTAATTGCTCTATTACTAAATACTTTATATCTATCACTATCTTCAATCAAATCATTAATAATATTATCAAAATATTCATAAATATATTGATTATCATAACTTTTAGATACAACAGTTAAAACAATTTTGTCTTTTACAGCAAAATAAGAAACTAGTTTCTCTAATAAATTATTATATATATTAATAGGAATATTACTATCTATATTAATAATAAATTCCCAAATATTATTATTTTTATATAAAACAATTTTATCTAAACTAGCATCTTTAAAAAAATTATAATTACTATCTTCAAAACCAATTTGCTTAAATAATTTCTCTAATTTCTTTTGCATTTCCCCACCTACTTCAAAGTCTATTAATATTTTAACAAAAAAAGAAACTATAATAAATAGTTTTTTATAAATTTATATAAATTTATACACCAACACTATTAGTCTCTGGTAAAGTAGAACCACCATCTATTACAATTTCCGCTCCTGTTATATAAGAAGACTCATCACTAGCAAGAAAAGCCGCTAATTGACCAAGTTCTTTAATAGTACCTAACCTTTTCATAGGAATACCATTAGCAATACCATCAATAACAGAATTAGGATGTAAAGGATTAGAAGAATGAGCCATATTCTTAACCATAGGAGTTAAAATATAACCTGGTAAAATAGCATTACAACGAATATTATAATCAACATATTCCATTGCAATAGCTTTAGTAAAACCAATTAAAGCCGATTTAGTAGTAGCATATGCAACCTCACCAGAATCTGCAACCATAGGACCTGTAACACTAGATAAATTAACAATAGAACCATAATTATTATCAATCATAAAAGGTAAAACACTTTTAGTAACATTCCAAGTCCCTTTAATATTAATATCAAAATGTTTATCACGAACTTCATCTGACATATCAACAAACTTCTCTAATATACAAACACTCGCATTATTAACTAAAATATCAATCTTACCATATTTATCTATAACCTTACCAATACATTTATCAACAATATCTTTGTCTCTTATATCAACTTTAAACCCAACAACATCATAACCTAAATCATTAAATTTAGTAACTGTCTCTTTTAATTCATCAGAATAATCTAATATAGCAACTTTAGCACCATATTTACAAAAAACCTCCACAATACCTAAACCATTACCCATTGCACCACCGGTAACTACTGCAACTTTATCTTCTAATTTCATTTAATCATCTCCATATTAATTTTACATTATTTCCAAAAGTAATTCAAGATAAAATTAATAATAAGTAAAATTTAATTATTATTTATAGAAAATTTACAGTATTAATAATTTACACAACTAGACTTGACAAGACCTGACCAAGCACTAGGTTGTTATAATGCTAGAAGAGCCGCACGAGCCGAGCGGTTGCCGTAAGCGCTACCATTATAGTTGAGGAAGTTGAACACGCCCGCGTTAGAGCCAAAGTTATAGCAACCACCACGGTTGAACCACGAGGAAGACGAGTAGACGAAGTTCGCGTAATCCCCATACCATGCCCCATTGTAATTAGCTGTCAACATTACTTCTCCAGTTGCATCTCCTAATCTTGCTCTATTCATAGCTATTTGATCATAGTAGCTTGTTCCGTATGCATATGTATCTATATATTTGGCTGTTGTTGAATCATATGTAAAATTACTTCCTGCACCACTTGGGTAATACATATAGCTTCCACTGCCACTTGACATATTACCCATTACATATTCATATGCTCCACCACTCATATCATATATTCCATATATGTTTCCTATAGTACTTGCCAATTGACCTCCTGGCACTTCTATTTCATTTATATTAGGATTATTTAATACTTTTACATTTTTTATATATGCTTTGTCTAATCCACTTGATGAACTACTGTCTTTGGAAAACGAAATTGTTATTGTATGGCTTCCTGCTTCTAATACTTGGGTTATACTATCATATTGCAAACTACTTTCACTAGTTCCTCTACTTGTTCCACTTATCTCATTTACCACAGTAGTATTGTCTATTTTTATTGTTAATTTATCGTAATTATTTTCACTTGATACAGAATAATCTAATAATACTACACCTCTATTTGATAGTGAAAAATTATATGTTAATGTTGATGTTGAACTATTTACTCCAGCATTTCCACTAGAATAAACACCATTATTTAATGTCCATGCATATGTTGCATCATTAGTTATACTTGGTGTTACTTCTGTTCCACCATTTACTGATACTTCTACTATATTTTGATTATATGCAAGTGTTGTACCTGAAGCAGAGCTAGCACTTACAGAATCGCCAGCATTACCAGTTATACAGCTACTACTGTTATTAATAGTTACTTCTTCACACACTCCATCATTACATCTACCATAATCACTATTTGTTAAATATGCTACTGCTCCCCATTCCATGTTCTTTAACATGTGTGAATCTACTTTAGATGTATCTGTTGATAGTCCATATGCATTTCCACTATTTTGCATACTCTTTATTGCACTATAGAAACTTGATACTGTTTGATCTACTAAACTACTTACATTTGGTTTTATTTGGATTTGTGAAGTTGAATTTGATACTTCAAATTTTCCAACCCATATACCCTCTACTTCTGTATCTCCAAATGTAAATGCTGGGTGTGTGTAATATCCTCCATTACTTCCACTACATGTCTCACTTCTTGTAGAACTTGATACACTTGCAAATGAGTAATTATTGCAATTTATATCTCCAGTTGAGGCTGTTCCTTG
>CALVVX010000056.1 GCA_944364015.1 uncultured Bacilli bacterium
TCATCTATACCAATATAAATAGTTCCATCATTTGTATTTGCAAAAGCAACAATTTCTTTTTTTATATCTTTTGTAAGTTCAACTTTTAATTCTGTTTCTTGATCTTCTTTATACATTTTCATCACCCAATAATATTATATGCAAAACAAAAAAAATTATCAACTGATTCGACCACTTTTCGACCACTTTTCGACCACTTTTCGACCACACAATTTAAAAATCATTAAAAAACGAACTATTACTAGTTCGAATAATTACCAATCTGGTGCCCTTATGGTGGAAATACAACAACCATTAATCATAAATTTATAGGTAGTAATAACTTACTAACTAATTAAATTATACTACATTTTTAACAAAAATGTATCAAAAAATAATAAAATATGGTATAATTATAATTAAATGGAGGTTAAATATAATGTTAGAGGATTTAATAAAATTAAAACAACAATTAGAATCGAATCATAAATATATTGCTATTAGTGACCTAAGTGAAGGATCTATTATGTCTGCTAGTGAAAGCAAATCGCTTTCAGAATTTAAAGCATTAGAAAATACAGATGATTTTATTGTTCAATGTGAAAAATTGATGGAAAAAGCAATTAGAATATTTAGTGCAAACAATATTCCTTATGATACAATTCAAATTTCTTCTTTGCAAGGTTTTTTATGTAAGCCAGGATTTGTTGATTTTTTGAAATCTGAATATCAAAAACACAAAGGAACAAATGAAAGATGGAAATTAAATTTGGAAAATTTAGGGTCTAATGTTTCATTAAAATATGTTCCTATGAGTTTTAGCATAAATATGGCAGGTAGTGGTTTAAGTGGCGTTTATTATGTTGATGATTATTTACTAGAAAATGAAAAAGATATATCACAAATTAATGATTTATCTAGGGAATCTGTTTCTGGAATTATTGATTTTGAAAAATTTATAAAAAGAATGAAAGAATTAGGGTATAGTTTTGATTTGTTAAACTATGGTGAATGTTCAGATATATACGATTATATATCTGCTGCTAAAGACCACGTATGGGATACACACATAAGTATAAATGCTGATTTGAGATTAGAAAAAAGTAATAAAACTAGTTATGGTTCGAGATAAAAGTCGTGGCAAGTTTGTTGATGCGAAGTTTCAATGAAATTGGCAATATACTTTTTCTTTTATTTTCATTACGAAGTTTTGAAAATAAAAACATAATTTTGCTTGGCTTTATACCTTACTAAAGTTATATTTGAAAAGGTTTGCCAATAACATAGTGTGTTGCCATTTCACAAAATGATCTTTTACGACGAGCAATAGCTTGTTTCAGACAATTAACAAAGTAGATTTTTCAAATTGACTTTGTCAATCGTCTTTTTATATTTACCCCCTTAATATAAAAAAGAACAATTTTAGGAAATTATCATCTAAAATCATTCAGTTTTAATATTTTACTCCCATTTTTGAAAATCTAATTTTAAATTTTTTTCAAAAAAGGTAATTTATTTACTCTCAAAACTATAAAAGTTCGAGTTTCCAATCAATATGGTGGGCGTAGTGAGACTTGAACTCACACAGTATTACTACTAACGGTTTTTGAGACCGCCTCGTCTACCAATTCCGACATACGCCCATACATACAAATTATATCACATTTTTTATACTTTTTTTACACAAAATTTAAAAAAAATACTAAAATTAGTATTTATCTTACCTTTTCTTTTGCCCACTCTAACCTTAATTTATCCGCAATAGTAATAATAAATTCACTATTAGTAGGTTTTGCTTTATCAATATCAACACTATGTCCAAATATCTCCTCCATTAAATCCCAATTACCACGATTCCAACTAACCTCAATTGCATGTCTTATTGCTCTTTCTACTCTAGATACTGTAGTAGAATATTTTTTAGCTAAATCAGGATATAATTCTTTAGTTATTCCTCCGACTAATTCAGGTCTATTATAAATCATTATAATTGCCTCTCTTACATATTGATATCCTTTAATATGTGCAGGCATACCTAATTCATGTAACATTTTAGTAATAGATATTTGCAAATTATTATAATATAAATTAATACTAGTAGATTTATCTATTTTAAATACATCTAATATTCTATTTTCTAAATCATTAAGTTCAAAAGGCTTCAATATATAATATTTAACTCCATATTCACTAACCTTTCTAATCATCTCTGGGGTATTATAAGAAGTAGCAACAATAATATTTTTAACTATATTTCTTTTTCTTAACTCCTCTAATACATAAATTCCATCTTTCTTTGGCATAATTAAATCTAATAATATTAAATCATAATCTTTATCATGATTTAATATCATATCTAAACCACTTTCTCCATCATAACTACATAAAGACACTTCAATTTTTTCATGATCCTCAAAATACTCCCTAACCATCTCTGTTAAGCTTATATTATCATCAATCATTAAAATTTTTATTTTATTCATATCTTTCCTCCTCTATTATATTATAGTAATTCTTTATGTCGAAAGTTGTCATAACATGTATTAAAAAAGAAGTTGCTCACTTCTTTTTTAGTATATAACTATCTATATTTTTATTATAATTGCTTCTTTTAATAATTACTTTTCTTCCTCGTGTGAAAAAAAGTTTTTTACTTTTTGAAACAAAGGAATAGGTATTTTTTTAGGTTTATTCTTAATAGCTATTTTATAAACATCTAATATACTTTCTACAAAAAACTTTGAAGAATGTAATTCTGCAGAATTTCTCGCTTGCTTACTTAACTTATTTAATAAATCTCTATCATTATACAAAGTAATAATAGCATTCTTATACCCTTTTTTATTTTTAAAAATAAGCCCATTTAATTTATTAATAACAGTTTGATTAAAACTCTCATCATCAATACATACTACTGGTAATGATGCTGCCATTGCCTCAATTACAGTTAAACCTTGAGTCTCCGAAGTAGAAGCTGTAGTAAATACATCAGAAATTATATAATATTGTTCTATTATATTCCATGCTACTTTACCAGTAAAAATAATATTATTATCTAACTTTTGTTTATTAACAAAACTCTTATATTTATCTAAATCTGGTCCATCTCCCACTATTAATAGTTTGGCTTTAGGACAATTATTAACAATAAAACGCATACTAGTAAGTAACAACTCTACATTTTTCTCTTTAGCAATTCGACCAACAAATAAAATAACAAAATCATCTTTTTTCAATCCTAATTCTTCTCTTTTTTTCAAAGGATCAAAATTTTTTGCCCTCTCACGATAAAACTTTTCAACCTCAATTCCAGTAGGAACTATATATACATTACGATCAACATGATATTTCTTTTTAAACAACTCATAAGCCTTTTTAGTGGGTACTACTAGTTCAGTTGCTGTTTTATCACAATAAAACAAAGTCAAATATTCAACTATTTTTTTACTAGATTTATTAAAATAACCTTTAGTAATATAATGAATATAATCCTCATACATAGTATGATATGTATGCACTAGAGGAATATTTAATTGTTTAGCAATAATTCTAGCAAAAGTACCAATACTAAATTCAGTTTGAGAATGTATAACATCTAACTTCCACTTTTTTATCATATTAATTGCCTTAATTGGATAAATACCACTTAATCTATAATCATAAATACCAATTGGTATTCCCGGTACTCTTAATACTTTACCATTTTCTTCTAATTTATATTTTAAAGTCTTATCATTAACAGTAACAACATATACAGTATGACCTTTCTTCTCTAATCCTTTTTTAAGCATTAAAACACTAGTAGTAACCCCATTAATAAAGGGAGTATAAGTATCACTAAATATTCCTATACGCATCTTTTTTCCTTCTTTCTATACATAATTAAAGCTAAAGCACCAATTATCATTGGCAAATAATAACTAACAAAACGCCAAATAAGCATAATCGCATTTAATATACCACCACTTATATAATAACCAAAAAAATACATAAAACCAAACTCTAAACCACCACTGCCACCAGGTATTGGAACAAAAGAACCAATCATCATAACATAAGTAGTAATAACAATAACTTCTAATAAATTAACACTATTTATTCCCATACCTAAAGCAACAAAATAAGCAGTTGTATAAGAAATAACAAGAGCAATAATATTTAATACTAAAAGAAATATAACTTTTTTCTTTTGTTTAATCAAAAGAAAAGCATTATCGTGAAATCTATTTATAAAATTATTAAATCTATCTTTTGTTTTTTCTTTATTTTTCACAATCTTAAATTTATTTAATAAATCAATTCCTTTATTACTAATAAACTTATTAATTCTTTTCCCAAAACTTAAAACAAAACTAATAAGTAAAACAACAAAATTAACAATAAAACCTAACATAACTAATTTTCTCATAAAACTATCACTAGGAAATAAATTAAATATTTGATTATAAATAACTGCAAAAATACTAATAATTACTAAAGCACTTTGAAAAATAATAAAATTTTGTAACACAATATTAACACTTTTAGTCTTACCTATACCTTCTTTATGTATATAATATATCTCCATTGGTTGTCCTCCTCCTGAAAAAGGAGTAATACCATGAAAAAACAAGATTATTAGACTAATTTGAATAGATTTTAAAAGACTAATTTTCTCATTATTTATTCTAACCATATAATAACAACTAACTCCAATTAAAATACGATATAAAATATATAATAAAACTGCTATTAAAAATAAATAAATATTCATACTAGATATATATCTAATAATCTCATCAAAATTATCTTTTAAAGAAAAATATAAAACAATAGATAAAACAACTAATACAACAAATAAATTAATTATTAATTTCTTTGTTTCTTTTTTTATTTTTCCCATAAGTAACACTAGAAGAATTTAGGATCTCAAAAATAGATCCTAAATTTCCCCCCAAATATTCTAGTGTTGCACCTCCTCCAGTAGAAATATGATAAAATTTATCACTTAAACCAATATCATTAACAAAAGATGCAGTGTCTCCGCCACCTACTAAAACTTTAGCATTACTATTAGCTAAAAAAGTATAAATTTCCTTACTTCCTAAAGCATATTTACTATCTTCATTTTTACCCATAGTACCATTAGCAATAACTCTACTAGCAGTTTTTAAATTCTCCTCAAAAACTTTTACAGTTTCTGGACCAATATCAAGACCCATCTCATCATCTAAAATATTATTAATAGTTTTTATACCGTTATTAGTAACAACATCAAATGGAAGAGAAATTTTTGAAGCATATTTTTCCATTAAATTACGACAAAATTCTATATGATTATCATCTACTAATGATTTACCTACGTTATAGCCTAAAGCTTTTAAAAAAGTAAATGACATTGCTCCTCCAATAATTAATCTATCACATTTATCAATTAAATTATTAATAACAGAAATCTTATCACTAACTTTTGCTCCTCCCATTACTATAATAAAAGGATGAGAGTTATCATTAATAATTTCTTCAATTTTACTTATCTCTTCATTTACAAGAAAACCAACACCACAATTAATATGTTTAAACATAGAACTAGTAGAAGCATGATTACGATGAGAAGCACCAAAAGCATCAAAAATAGCAATATCTGCTAAACTAGCCCAAAAACGTCCTAAATTCTCATCATTATTAGATTCTCTTTTATTATTTAGATCTTCATACCTAGTATTCTGCATTAATTTAACACAATTTTTAGAATTAGCTAAATCATTCAAAAGTTCATTTCCACTAGTATGTTCTAAAAAATCAACAGACATATTTAAAAGTGATTCTAAACGAGGAACAACAATTCTCAAATCATTACTAACCTTATCCTCTTCTTTTTTTACCTTACCCATATGAGACATCAAAATAACCTCTTTAGCACCATTATCAATAACATATTTAATAGTTTTAATACTCTTTACAATCCTATTATCATCAGTTATTTTTCCATCTACAACAGGAACATTAAAA
The DNA here is from genome assembly GCA_944364015.1 of uncultured Bacilli bacterium. Lineage (GTDB taxonomy): Bacteria > Bacillota_I > Bacilli_A > RF39 > UBA660 > CALVVX01. The sequence goes on from CALVVX010000056.1 coordinate 5,971, forward strand.
TCAACCCTAATTATTACCTTTTTACCATTAAAATCAAAATCATTAACAGTTTTTAAATTTAACACTTTATCACTCCCTTATATGTATTTTAACAAAAGTTTAACAATAAATCTATACTTTACATCTAATTTTACATTTATTTATATTTTTTACTATTATATTAAAAATATACAATTCATATATTTAGTTTATTAATAAAAAATAGTATATAAATTATATACCATTATATGTAATAGTTATAAATATTATTTGAAAATTTATATTTACACACTAGACTTTGACAAGACCGAAGTTTACAACGCAAGCAAAGCCGCACGAGCCGAGTAGGTAGCGGCAGCGATACCATTGCCCCTGTCGAAGCGGAACACGCCCGCGGCAGAGCCATTGCCATAGAGACCACCGCGGTAGAACCACGAGAGAGACGAGTTGACGAAGGCCGCGAAATCGTTATACCATCCACCTACTCCTCCACTAGATAATACTACCTCTCCTGTTGCATCTCCTAATCTCGCTCTATTATATGCTGTTTGATTATTATTACTTGTTCCATAGGCATATGTATCTATATATTTAGCTGTTGCACTACTATAACTAAAGTTACTTCCTGCAGAACTTGGGTAATATGTATAACTTCCACTTCCACTTGACATATTTCCCATTACATATTCATATGCTCCTCCACTCATATCATATATTCCATATATGTTTCCTGT
>CALVVX010000057.1 GCA_944364015.1 uncultured Bacilli bacterium
GGTGGCTACTCTAACAGTGGCTCTTCCGCGGGCGTGTTCAACTTCTCCTACGACAATGGAGATTCTAACGGCAACTACTCGGCTCGTGTGGCTTTGCTTGCGCTGTAAAACTTCCGAGGGACTTGTCAAAGTCTAGTGTGTAAATTGATTATAGATTTTCAATAATATTTATAACTATTACATATAATAGTATATAATTATATATATTAATATATAACTTAATAAAAATATCATATTTATAAATATTGATAGTTTTATTAAGTTTTTTATATATGTAAATATAATAAAAAAAATAAGATAAATTAATTGTATTTTTATTTAAACTATGGTAAAATTGTTTTATAAGTAGATAGGAGGTTAACTATGGCATTAAATAAATTTAAAAAAATTATTTCTGATGAAGTAGAAGATACAGAAGAGGAGTATTATGAAGAAGATAAAGATAATAAGGATGGAGGTAAGATGATTTTATTAGAGCCTCGTGCTTATTCAGAGAGTCAACAGATTGCTGATCATTTAAAAAAGAAGAATACTGTTGTTGTTAATATGAAGAGAGTTACTGCAGATCAAGCTAAAAGAATAGTTGATTTTTTAAGTGGAACTGTTTATGCTATAGGGGGAGATCTTCAAAAAATAGGAGCGGGTATTTTCTTATGTACTCCTAAAAATGTTAATGTTGAAGGTTCTATTACTGATGAAGATGATAAGAGTAAGAAAAAAAATGATATAGAACTAGATTGGTAGTTAAAAGGGTGATACTATGAAGAGATTTTCTGTTGTTGAAAAGGGCTATGATATTAATGAGGTAAATAGGTTTATTGATGTTGTTATTAATAGATTAGAGCAACTTGATAATGAGGCTAGAGAATATAGAGAAAAGTATGATGATTTGACTTTAAAGTTTAATCAAAAAAAGCTTGATGAGGATAAAATTAATAAGGCTTTGTTTGCTATACAGGAAACTAGTGATAGGTTAAAAAATTTAGCTAAACAAGAGGCTGATATGATTATTGAAGAGGCTAAGAGAAATGCTAATGCTATTGTGCATGAGTCTTTACTTGAAGCTAGCCAAAAACAAAAGGAAAGCATAGTATTACAAAAAAATATGGAAGTATATAAGGCTAAAGTTAAGTCTTTATTAGAAGCTCAATTAAAATTAATTGAGGATATTGATGAAATATAACTTGACAACTAACATATAGTTTATTATAATATATTGTATTAAAACAAATGCGGAAGACGGTATAATTAATTATTTTAAAGAGAGTTTGTGGTTGGTGGAAACAAATAAATAATAATTATATAGATCACTTCTAATGTGCTTTTTTGAATTTAGTAGAAAAAGCCGGCTTTAAGCCGTTATCAAATGAGTGCACTTTTGGTGAAATAAGGTGGTACCGCGTTAATTCGTCCTTATATTTTATATAAGGATTTTTTTTGGGAGGAAATATGAGAGAATTTAGAGAATTAAGTAAAGATGAATTTATTGTTAATGAGAAAAAATATATTGATTATTGGAATAAAATAGATATATTAAATAAATCTATTGATAAAGGAAAAGATTATTGGGTTTTTTATGATGGACCAGCATTTGCTAATGGATTTCCAGGATTACATCATGTGGTTGGTAAAAACTTAAAAGATATAGTATGTAAATATCAAACCATGAAAGGTAATAAAGTAATAAGAAAAATAGGATGGGATACTCATGGATTACCTATTGAAAATCATGTAGAGAAAAAATTAGGATTTAAAGCTAAAAAAGACATTGAAGCCTATGGAATTGAAAAATTTAATCAAGAATGCCGAAATAGTGTCCGTGAAAATGAACAAGCTTTTACTGATTTAACTCATAAAATGGGACAATTTATTGATACAGATAATCCATATTTAACTTATAAAAATGAATATATTGAAACTGAATGGTATATTTTATCAGAATTTTATAAAAAAGGTTATTTTTATGAAGGTACTAAAGTTACACCTTATTGTCCTAGATGTGGTACAGGTCTTGCTTCTCATGAAGTAGCACAAGGTTATAAAAGTGTTGATACTAATACTGTTATTGTTCCTTTTAAAATAAAAGATAAAGATGAATATTTTTTAGTATGGACTACTACTCCTTGGACTTTACTTTCTAATGTTGCTTTATGTGTTAATCCTAAAGAAGATTATGTTAAAGTTAAATTAGAAGATAATGTATTTATTTTGGCTAAAGCACTTAAAGATAAAGTAGTAGGAGAAGATGCTAAAGTTATTTCTACTTTTAAAGGAAGTGAATTAGAATATACTAAATATGAACAATTATTGCCATTTATTAAAGTTGATGGAAATGCCTTTTTTGTAACATGTGATGAATATGTTACTATGGAAGATGGTACTGGTATAGTACATATGGCTCCTGCTTTTGGAGAAGATGATTCTCGTGTTGGTAAATTATATGATTTAGCATATGTTAATCCAGTAGGTTTAGATGGTACTTATACAGATGGACCATGGAAAAATACTTTAGTATTTGATGCTGATATAGAGATTATTAAATATTTAAAAGAAAATAATAAATTATTTAAAAAACAAAAAATTACTCATGATTATCCACATTGTTGGAGATGTGATTCACCACTTATTTATTATACAATGCCTAGTTATTATATTGCGGTATCTAAATTTAGAGACAAATTAGTAGAGGCTAATTCTAAAGTTAATTGGTATCCAGATTATGTTGGTAGTAAAAGATTTAATAATTGGTTAGAAAATGCAAAAGATTGGGCTGTTTCTCGTACTAGATATTGGGGAGCACCAATTCCTTATTACAAATGTAGCTGTGGTCATAATGAAATGATTGGTTCTATTAGTGAATTAAGAGAAAAAGCTACTGTTAAAATTGATGATAATTTAGATTTACATAAACCATATATTGATAATATTTATCTTAAATGTCCAAAATGTGGTAAAGATATGAAAAGAATACCAGATGTACTTGATTGTTGGTTCGATTCTGGTAGTATGCCTTTTGCACAATATCATTATCCTTTTGAAAATAAAGAATTATGGGAAAGCCAATTTCCTGCAGATTTTATTTGTGAAGGTATTGATCAAACTAGAGGATGGTTTTATACTTTGCTTGTAATTTCTACATTTTTAAAAGGATGTGCACCTTATAAAAATGTATTAGTAAATGATTTACTTTTAGATAAAGATGGCAAGAAGATGAGTAAATCAAGAGGTAATATAGTAGAACCATTTACTACTATGAAAGAATATGGTGCAGATACAGTAAGATTTTATCTTCCTTATATTTCTCCTGTTTGGACACCATTAAAATTTGATATTAATGGATTGAAAGAAGTTTATTCTAAATTCTTTAATCCTCTTAAAAATACTTATTCATTTTTTGTTACTTATGCAAATATAGATAAAATTGATACAGATATGTTTAATATAGAATATAAAGATTTAGATTTAATTGATAAATGGTTATTATCTAAATATAATAAGTTATTAAAAAATGTTACTAATTATTATAATAGTTATGACTTAAATAAAGTAGCAAGATGTTTAACTAGTTTTGTTAGTGAAGATTTATCTAATTGGTATATTAGAAGAAATAGAGAACGTTTTTGGTCTAGTAAGATAGATAATTCAAAAATAAGTGTTTATCAAACTACTTATCAAGTTTTAGTAGGTTTATCTCAAGTAATTGCGCCAATTACACCTTTTATAAGTGAAGAAATTTATCAAAATTTAACTTTAGAACAATCTGTTCATTTAAGTAGTTTTCCTAAATATAATGATAAATTAATTGATACTAATTTAGAAGAAAAAATGGATTTAGTTAGAGATTTAATTAGTATTGGTAGAAATGTAAGAGAAGAGGTTAAAATTAAAGTAAGACAACCTATTAAAGAGATTATTATTGATAATAAATATAAAAAATTAATTGGTAATTTAGAATCTTTAATAAAAGAAGAGTTAAATGTTAAAGAAGTTAATTATGCTACTGATTTAGATAAATATATGAATATAGAATATAGACCTAATTATAAGTTAACTGGTAAAATATTTGGAGCAAATATGAAAGATTTTGCAAATTATTTAGCAAATATAAATACTAAAGATATAGAAAAGTTAAATGATAATAAATTACAAATTAATATTAATAATACAACTTATGATATAACAAAAGAAATGGTAGATGTAAAAATATCTTCTAAAGAAGGTTATGATGTTGCTACTAATAATAATTTATTTATTGTTCTAAATACTAATTTAACTAAAGATTTAATTAATGAAGGATTAGCCCGTGAAACAATATCTAAAATACAAAACTTAAGAAAAACAAGTGGTTTTGATATTGAAAATAGAATAAATATCTATATGAATGCTAGTGATGAATATCAAAATAATATAAAAGATTATCTTGAATTTATTAAAGATGAAACATTATGTATAAATTTAGTATTTGATTATAAAATTAGTGAAAATAAATTAAATATTAATGAATATGAAGTATATATAAAAATAGAGAAGAATGAAAAATAAAAATTCATTCTTTTTGTCATATTTTATCAAAATTAAAAATATAACTTTACAAAGATTAACTAATGTGATATTCTTAATATAGAAAGGAGCGAATTTAGATGAAAAATATTTTTAAAACTTTTTTAGTAGCATTATGTATGATGATAATGCCAAATGTAGTAAGTGCAGCTAATACAGATAAGTTAGAAGTTACAGATGATCATTCATATGAAATAACTGAAGATGTAACATATGGTGCACTTCATATTATTAATGGTGGGGTAAAAATTCAAGAAGGTGTAACAGTAACAATTGATGGAAGTATGAATCTAACTAACACCAATAATAAAGATGATGTTAAATCATCACTAGTTTATATGGAAAATGGATTTATAACTATGGCTGCTAATTCAACTTTGAATATAGTAAATGCCAGTGGTGATATTTATGCAGCATTTAAAGCCATTGATTCAAATCAAGAACTATTAGGAGGAGCAACTTTAAATGTTAGTAATAATGATACAAGAGGAATAGAATTTACATCTACTCTTTTGACATTAGGAGATTCTAAATTAATTGCTAAAAATAATACATTAGATGCCGTTACAGTAAGCTCATTAGGAGCAGCCAGATCAACTATAGAAATAACCGATAATAAAGCTAATGGATTAAAAGGAAATTTATTATTAAATCAAGGAACTGTTTTAAATGTATCAAATAATGGTTTATCAGGTATAATTTTCACTTCCAATGCTAATATTAATGGAGATGCATTAGTAGAAGCTTATAATAATAACACTTTAAATAATCCTGATGCTGCAGATGTAGTAATTAGTAAAACATTAAATATAAATCAACAAGCAGGTCTATCTGCAACAACAGTAATGCCATATAAAGATGAAAGCATGGTTGTCAGCAAAGATTCTAAAATAGTTATTAATGGTAATCAAGCTGTTGCTCTTATTGGTTTATATAATTTAGTATGTGATGGAGCAGTAACTGATGATAGTTGCTCTGAAGAAAATCTAATTAGTACTGGAGCGGAACTTACTAATGGTATTCATATTACTATGAATGAAAATCAAGCTTTAGAAGCTACCGTCGGTGGAGAAGTTGATGATGGTCTAGAGTTACCTTCTGAAGTAGAAAAAGTAGTTGTTTTAAATACTCTTAGTAAAGATTTAAATATTACTGTTGCTAATAACACTGTAATTGAAAACAATTCATCTCATAAAGTAAATGCTAAAGTAGGTGAAACTACAGTAGTAGTTGATGCTGGAAAAAGTCAAACCATTAGTGTTCAAACAACTGAGACTGGAACAACTAATACAAATACAGAAGAATTACCACCAAAAACCGGTGATATCAACTTATTAATAATATTAGCAACAATTATCGCGTGCCTTGGCTTAACTGGCTTTGTTGGTAAAAAAATATATGCAAGATTAAATTAAAATTGAGATCAAAATGATCTCTTTTTTTATTAAATAGGAAAGTTCTCCGTTCAAAAACAAACAAAAAAGTCGCACCAGATTTAATTCTAACAAAACTAAATAGAGAACTGTAACAAAATAATCTTTTTAATTTAAAAAAGTATTGACAAACATATGTTTTGTATGTTATAGTTTGATTACAAGTGAGGTGATATGTTGTAAAGAGTTGTAAAACTTATAAATTTAGATTATATCCTAGTGAAAAACAAACAATCTTAATTTATAAGACCTTTGGATGTGTAAGGTAAGTACTACTATAAAGTAGATACATATTACCCGAGTAGTCAGATTTGTTCCTATTGTGAACAAAAAGAGCCTAAATTAAAAGATTTAAGTATAAGAGAATATAAATGCACGAATTGTGGAAGAAAATTAGATAGAGATATAAATGCTAGTATAAACATCTTATTTGAGGGATTAAAGTTACATTATCAAAGATAAATAATGTTAAAATAGTAAAAAGTAATAAAAAAGGAACAAATACGGTAGCGACTATCGGAATTTAAGCCTATGGAGACTAGTCAGAGACTATCTATGAAGTAGGAAACCTTGGAGGTAACGACAAGGAAGAAACAAAATAAATTTTGTTTCCTT
>CALVVX010000058.1 GCA_944364015.1 uncultured Bacilli bacterium
ATATTAATAATATTACTAGTAATAATTGGAATAATTATTTTAAAAATATTAGATAAATTTATACCAGATCATCATACTCATGGTAATAGTAATTTAGTTCATGTTGGTCTTATTACTTCAGTTGCTTTATTTATTCACAATTATTTAGAGGGTATGGCAGTTTATACTTCTTTAAATACTGCTTTAGATTTTGGTTTGTTACTTTCTTTAGGAGTAGCTTTACATAATATACCACTTGGTATGAGTATTACATCTTTTTTATATCATCAAGGTAAGAAAAAAGCAGTTATTTATTGTTTATTTGTATCTTTAGCTACTTTTTTTGGAGGTTTTACTTTATTATTATTTAATGATTTTATTATTAATGAATTTATTAGAGGTATTATTTTATCTATTACTTTAGGTATGTTAATTTATATAATTTTATTTGAACTTTTACCACACATTTTACATAGTAAAAATAAATATAAATCTATATTAGGTATAATACTTGGTATTTTGATTTTTGCTATTACTAAATTTATATAAGTAGGTGTTTTATGAATAAAAAAATTCTTTATTTTATTTTTGGTTTAGTTTGTTTAATTATTACTAACTTATTAGTAGATAGTAGTGATTTATTTACTTTGATGTTAATATTTAGTATGTATTTAGTTTTTATTAATACTTTTTCTAATATAAAATATAAAAATAAAACTAGTGATTTATTATCTTTTAGTATTATTTTAATAATAGTTATTAGTGCTTTTTATAGTTTTATTTCTTATTTTTTATCTAGTTTATTTTTTAAAGATTTACGATATGTATTTTTATTATCTAATATAACTATTTTTGTTTATCCTTCAATTAAGTTAATTAGACAATATTTAGATAATAATAATAAAAATAAGAAGAGCTTTTTGTGTAAACTAATATATAATACTATTAATTTAATTAGTTTTATTATAATATTAGTTTTATATAAATTTACAAATATTAGTTTTAATAATTTAATAGTTAGTTTATTTTTACAACAATTTATTTCATTAATTATTATATTTATTATTAATTATAAAATATTTGTATTTAAAAAAATTAATCTTAATAAATTAAGACCAATATTTTTAACTGATATAAGAAAAAGTTTAATTAGTTTATCTTTGTTTGTATTTTATTATATATCTATAATATTTTTATATTTTAGTTTAACTAATAGATATTTATATGATTATCCTATTATGGCAACTTTACTTGCAGATGTTTATTTTTATTATTATTATTTTATTGTATTTTTTAGTATTTTTTATTATCCTAAAAAAATAGATGATGATATTAATATTACTTATATTAAATTAGTTGATAAATTACTTCCTATATCTATTTTAATTAGTATTTTATCTAGTCCTATTTTATATATTATATTTAATAGTGTTACTAATGCTTATATTTTTGCTTTGCTTATTTTTGAGCCTTTATTTTTAATAATGTATGTTATTGCAATGAGGTTTCTTATTGACAAGAAGAATTTTAATATTATTTTAATAATTGGTATATTAGTTAAATTAATTACTACTATTCCTCTTATTAATTCTTTGTATCGAATGGGTTATAGTGTTGTATATGGTGATATTATTAGTACTATGTTATCTTTGTTTATTCCTATAATAATAACTATTATATATTTTAATAATATTCATAAGCTTAATTTTAGTAGTTATTTTAATAAAATAATTACAATTATATATGAGAATTTAATTTTATGTATTATTTTAATATTATTACAGTTATTAATATCTCTTAAAGTAGATAATATAATTATGGCTTTTGGAGTTATATTTATATATATTATTGTATTTATAGGATATAGTGTTATTAAATGTAGAGTTAGGTGGTTTAAGTGAAAAAGATATTATTTTTGTTTTTTACTTCGTTTATAATTTTATTATTTACTTCTAAATTTTCTTTTTTATATCCTTTTAATGATTGGCAAGATGCAAATTCTTTTTTAACTGTTGCTAGAAGTATACTTGATGGTAATATATTATATAAAGATATTATAGAACAAAAAGGGCCTATTTTGTATTTAATATATATAATTGGTACTTTAATTACTACAAAGTATTTATCTGGAATATTTATATTAGAAGTTATATCTTTGACTTTTAGTTTGTTTTTTGTTGATAAAATTATTAAATTATTTAAAGATTATAAATATTCGTATTTAGTTTTACCTATTTTTGGTGTTATTTTAACTACTTCAAATGCTTTTGTTCATGGAGGAAGTGCTGAAGAGTTTTCTTTGCCTTTTTTACTTGTTGGTTTGTATTATTTTATTTATAATTTAAAAGTTGAAGAGCTTAATTATAAAAAAATTATTATAAATGGTTTTATATGTTCTATTGTATCGATGATTAAGTTTAATTTAATTGGTTTATGGTTTGGGTTTATGGCTTTTATCTTTTTTGATTTATTGTTTAAAAGAAAGTTTAAAAAGGCTATTTTATCTTGTGTTTGTTTTTTAATTTCTATGTTTGTGGGTATTTTTATTATTTTAATATATTTTATATATAATAATGCTATATCTGATTTTATTTATGCATATTTTACTATTAATGTTGGTTCTTATACTGGTAGTAGTAGTAATATTATTTCTAGGTTATTTGAGTGTTTTCAAATTGGTTTTCAGAATGTTTTTTATAGTTTTATTTATGCACTTTTATTTCCTATATTTATTTATTCTTGTTTTAAGATATTTAAAACTAAAAGAGAAAAAATAGCAATTTTTATTATTTTTATTACTTCTTTTTTAGGTATATATATAGGTCTTAGGGCTTTTAAGTATTATGCTCTTCCTATTAGTATATTTTATATATTTATTTTTGTTTTTGTTATAAGTTATTATTATAAGTTTATAGATAAGTTTATAAAAAATAAATATAGATATATTTTATTAGTTATTTATGTTTTATTAATTGGATTATTTTCTTATCTTTTTGCAAATTATAAAGATTATATTTTAACTAATAAAGAAGATTATGAACAGTTTAAGATTGCTAATATGATTAAAAGCAAGAATATAGATGATGTTTCTATTTTGAATTATAGGTCGCTAGATTATGGTTTTTATAATATATTAGATGTTATTCCAAATTGTAAGTATTTTCATCGTATGAATATTTCATATGATAGATTAGCGGATAATTATGATGTACAAGATGATTGTATTAAAAATAGATTAGTTGATTTTGTTATTATTGGTTTTAAGCCACTTGAAGATAATGTTGAAGAGTTAACTTATTTATTTGATAATTATACTTTGATTTATGATAGTTATCAAAGATATGAAAAATATAATATTCATTTTTATTTATTTGAGTCAAAGAACTTGTTATAATATTAATTTTGTTGTATAATTAGTTAGGGATAGGTGATATAATGGAATTATACCAATATATAATTATTATAGTTATTTTAGTAGTAGTAGCTTTAGCTATTGTTAAGAGTAATAAAAAAGATTTAAAATTAGAATTAAATAAATTAGTAGAATATTTAGGGGGAAAGGATAATATTATTGATACTGAAGTTGAAATGTCAAGATTTAGAGTTACTTTAAAAGATGTTAGTAAGGCAAATAAGGATGGTATAATGAAACTGGGTGCGAAGGGTGTTGTAGAAATAGATGATCAGTTAAAGATTATTCTTGGTTCTAATGCTCGTCAGTTAAAAAAATATATAGATGATTTAAAGATATAACAATTTATATCTTTTTTCTATTATTTTCTACTTTTTTTGACAAAATTCGACATTATATAATTATATAATTGTATTGGTGATAAAATGAGTTTAATTGAGAGTATTTTTTTGAATTTGTTGTTAATTCTTTTTCCAATATTATTATATTTTTTATATAGTTGTTATAGTTTAATTAGAAATAAAAATTATAATGATTTATTTTTTAGTTTTAGTTTATTTACTTCTTTATATATTTTTTTAAAATATGGTAGTAGTATTAATGATAGTAAAATATTGCTTTTTTCTAATATTCCTATTATTGTTGCTTATTTACAAAAAAAGGGGTATGTTGGTTTAATTTTGTCTTTTATGGTTGTTTTATATAGTTATTTTATTTTTAATTATGATATAGTTATTTTAATTATTAAGTTATTGAGTTATTATTTGTTTTATCTTTTATGTAATAATAAGAAAATTAAGGATAATGAGTTTATTGCTATTATTGCAATTATTCAAGGCTTTTTTTTATCGTTTGAATACTTTTTTAAACAAGATATTGATTTATATTTTATTATTCCTATATTTTTGATTACTTTGCTTTTTTATTTTATTACTTTTTTAATTTTGTATTTATTTAATTTTGTTAAGAAGATGACTAATTTATTTTATCATATTAAAGATTTAGAAAAAGAAAAGGAAATAAAAAATTCATTATTTAAATTAACACATGAGATTAAAAACCCTTTATCAGTGTGTAAGGGTTATTTAGATATGATGGATTTTAGTAATGAGAAGAAAGTTCATAAATATATTGATATTATTAAAGAAGAAATTAGTCGTAGTTTAAATATAATGAATGATTTTTTAGATTATAGTAAAATTAAAATTAATAAAGAGTTAATTGATTTATCTTTATTGCTTGAAGATATTTATGATTCTTTTAAATTACTTAATAGTTCTCGTGATATTAAGTTAAATTATATTGAAAATGATGTTGATATATATATTAATGGAGATTATGATAGGTTAAAGCAAGTTATTTTGAATTTAGTTAAAAATAGTATGGAGGCTATTTTAGATGGTGGAGTTATTCAAATTGATAGTTTTATTAGAAATAATAAGTGTGTTATTAGTATAGTTGATAATGGTATTGGTATGGATAAGGATACTTTAGATAATATTAAGACTTTATTTTTTACTACTAAAAAATGTGGTAGTGGTATTGGTGTTAGTCTATCTTATGAAATTATTAAGGCTCATGGTGGTAATTTAACTTATTTTTCTAAAGTTAATGAGGGTACTAGAGTAGAAATTGAATTACCATATGAAAAGATAGAAAATTGATGTATAATATTATTGGTGGTTTTATGTATAATGATATTTTTTATCGTGATATTCCTAAATTAGATTTACATGGTTTTGATATGCAAAGTGCGAAAGTTGCTGTTGAAGATTTTATTTTAGAAAATGTATTTTTGAAGAAAAATAAGATTATTGTAATTCATGGAGTGGGTAAGGGTTTGGTTAAAAAAAGTGTTCATGATACTTTGAAAAATAATAAGTTTGTTAAATGTTTTAAAGTTGATAATTATAATTGTGGAATGACTATTATTGATCTAGATATTTAATAGTCTTTTTTATTATTTTTCTTGACAAATATTGGTTTGGTATGTTATTATTAAGTCAGTTTAATAGAAAAAAAAGGAGGCAAAAACATGACTGATGATGAGATAAAATTTGAGAAGTTACAAAAAATTAAAAAAATTGTCATGATTGCCGTTATTTGTCTTTTAGTTGTGTGGATAATAGTCTTTTTATATATAACTTTTACAGATAATGATTCACCAAAAGTGGATACTAAATATGAAGAAAATCAAAAAATGATGCAAGAGGCAATTAGGGGTTATTATCATGATGATATGCTTGAGGATAATACTATGGTTATTAGTCTTAAGAAGATGTATGATAATAGTTTAATTGATGTACTTAAAACTAGTTATGATGAGGAGTGTATTGATATGGCTTCTTATGCTAGAGTTAAAAAATTAAGTGATATGTATCAGTTAGATGTTGTATTAGTGTGTGGTAATAGACATGAGACTTTAACAAGTTATTATGATTTAGAATGCGGGTTAACATGTGATCCGATTATTAGTTAGGGGATGATATAATGTATGAGGAGATAAAAAAGATAAATTGGTTAAGTCTATTTGTTAAAGTAGTTATATTTGTCGTTTTTGTCTTGTTAGTTATATGGTTATTCATCAAAATAAGCGATAGAAATGTTGAGAAAACATTTGAAGAGAATATGAATACTTTAAAAAGTGCTTCAATTGAGTTTTTTAAAAATGGTAATTTACCAATAGAAATTGGAGAAAATAAAACTGTAACTTTAGAAGAACTTATTAAAATGAAATATTTAAGTGATTTTGATAGTAGTTGTAGTAGAGAAAATAGTTATGCTCAAGCTACTTTAGTTGATGATTATTATGCACTTCGTATCGAATTAGAATGTGGAGAAAATAAAGATTATATTTATACTTCAATAGATTCAGAAGGTAATTGTGTTGGAGATGATTGTAATGCGGAGGATGATCCTGTTGAAAATGTAACTCCAGATGATCCTGTTATTGAAAATCCTGATGATGAAGAAGACGATACTCCAGAAGATAAGCCTCAAGACAGTGGACAAACTGGAGGAGGATCTTCAAATGGTGGTTCATCAGGAGGTGGATCTTCTGGTGGTAGTTCTACTGGTGGCGGATCTTCTGGTGGT
>CALVVX010000059.1 GCA_944364015.1 uncultured Bacilli bacterium
CTTTTTTTTGCTACTTTTTTCACTGCAACCACTTCCTCTTCATTCTTTTTTAATTCTTCTTTTATTATAGTATCATCTGTTGTTATAGTTTGTTTGTTTTTTAGTTTGGTTAATTTATCTATATTATAATATAAATAAATTAATCCTAGCATTATTGGTATTACTATTAGTCCTAATGCTTTAAATAAGGTTATTGATAAAATAGTAATGACTATAAATAATACCATAAAAAATATAACATCTTTTTTTAGTTTTCTTCTTTTCTTTTTCATTGTTCCTCCAATATATCAATTATTTTTATATAATCTAATCTTGGTGTATATTTTATATCAATTTGATATGCTTTTTGTTCAAAAAAATTTAATGGAATTGATTTTCTAGTGTTATTATCAATAAAATCTAATAAAATACTTGCGGGTAATAAATAATTTTTATTTAGGTTAATAAATCTTATTATTAAAAATGCAATTCCTTTGTGATATAAAACTCTTCTTATGTGTTCTAGTTGATGCTTATGTATATTTGATAGAGCAAAACTAGTTTTACTTTGAGTTTCTTTAGCATCAAATTCAATGTATTTTCCTTTGTATACTCCATTATAGTCTAAAGTAGAAGCATAAGCAAAAAATGCATCAGTTATTTTTGATTTATTGTAATCTACTTTATTTATTTTAATAGGAGTAGGTTTTTTATATATTAAGGCAATATTATTAATTTTATAATATTCATTAGTTATATTTATATCATCTTCTAGGCTCATACCACGATTTGCATAGTTTGATTTTTTTATATTGTATTGGTAACTCATAATATCACCTTTATTAATTATACTATAAATCTTTTTAATTTTCCATAAATTTTAGTTAAAAAGTATATTTTAGTTGAAATTTTTATCTAGTTTTGTCGAATTTATTTTTTAATTTTTAATATGTGTTAATATTAATTTGGAGGGATAAATTATGAGAGTTTTAATTGAAGATTTATTTGATGATATAATTGAGGAAGTTGATTATTTAAAACTTAAAACTTATATAAAATTAAAGTAGTATTTTTTTTATTTTTGTTGACAAACGTATGTTTCTTATGTTATCCTTTTATTATATGGCTTTATTTTAGTGTTGACTTTATTTATTTGGAATGTTAATATATATTTTGTATTTAAGAGGGTGATATTTTGAATGCTATTGTTTATGCTTATTTAGGAGATGCAGTATATGAGTTATATATTAGAGATGTTTTAATTAAAAAGGGAATTTATAAGGTTAATGAATTACAAAAATCTGCGGTTAAATATGTTAGTGCTAAATCACAGGCTTTTATTTTGGATAAGTTAATTAAAGATAATGTTTTGAATGATTTTGAGATTGATATTGTTAAAAAAGGTAGAAATTATAAAAGAAGTACTCATCCTCGTAATACTGATATTATTACTTATAAGTTATCTACTGGTTTTGAGGCTTTAATTGGTTATTTATATTTTAATAAAGATTTTGATCGATTGAATTATATTTTGAGTAAAATAGAGGTGGAATGATGTATATATATGGGAAGAATGTTGTTCGTGAATTTTTGAAAAAAGATGAGAAAATTTTGAAGGCTTTTGTTAGTGATAATTTTTTTGATAAAGATATTATTAATAAGTTAAAAAGTAGAAATGTTAAGGTTAATTATACTAAAAAGTTTGATTTAGATAAGCGTAGTAATAATGGACTTCATCAAGGTATTGTTTTATTAGTTGATGATGTTAAAACTTATTCTTATGATGATATTATTCCTAATTTGTCTAAAAAATATAAAACAGTAGTTATGCTAGATCATTTAGAAGATCCTCATAATTTTGGTGCAATTATTCGAACTAGTTATGCTTTAGGGGTAGATGCTATTATTATTCCAAATGATAGAAGTATTAATATTAGTGATACTGTAGTTAAGACTTCTGTTGGGGCGATTAATAGTATTCCTATTATTAGGGTTTCTAGTTTAGTGGCTACTTTAAATAAATTAAAAAAAGATGGTTTTTGGATTGTAGGTAGTGATATGAAAGGAAGTAGTTATACTAAAATTGATTATAAGACTTCTATTTGTTTAATTATTGGGAATGAAGGTAAGGGAATGAGTGTTTCTTTAAAAAATGCTTGTGATTATATTGTTAGTATTGATATGATTGGTAATATAGATAGTTTAAATGCCTCTGTTTCTTGTGGAATTTTACTTGCTAAAATTATGGAATCTAGATTAGATGAATGATTATGAATTAGTATATTTAGCACAAGAACATATTGATGAGGCAAAGGATTTGTTGTATAAGAAATATTTATCTTTTATTGATAGTTTTATTTTTCGTTTTTTTAATAAATATGGCAATTTAGTGGATTATGATGATGTTAGAATTGATTGTTTATTAGTTTTTGAAAATGTTATTGATAAGTTTAATCAAGATAGAGATACTACTTTTAAGACTTATCTTTGGACTTGTTTAGATTCTAAATTAAAAGATATATTTAGAAGTGCTACTAGTAAGAAGAATAGTATATTTATTAATAGTATTTCTTTAGATAATGATATTAATGGGGTTAAATTAGTTGATTTTGTTTATAATAATTATGATTTAGTAGAAAATAAGCTTATTGATAATTATATTGATATGGATGATTTTTTTCTTAAGATTAAGAAGAAACTTAGTAGTTTTGAATATATGATTTTATGTTTTATTATTAAGGGATATAAGGTAGAAGATATTGCTTTACTTTTAGAAGTTGATAGTAAGAAGATATATAATACTATTTATAGGTTAAAGTTTAAGTTAAAAAAGGAGTTTGATGTTTATGGATAATATTGTTATTAAGGGTGCTAGAGAGAATAATTTAAAAAATATTGATATTAGTATTCCTAAAAATAAATTAGTTGTTATGACAGGTGTAAGTGGCAGTGGAAAGTCTTCTTTAGCATTTGATACTATTTATGCTGAAGGACAAAGAAGATATGTTGAGAGTTTAAGTGCTTATGCTCGTCAATTTTTAGGTTCTACTCAAAAGCCTGATGTTGATAGTATTGAAGGACTTAGTCCTTCGATTAGTATTGATCAGAAAACTACTAATAAAAATCCTCGTTCAACAGTAGGTACTGTTACAGAAATTTATGATTATTTGAGGCTTTTATTTGCAAGAGTTGGTGTTCCTTATTGTCCTAATCATCATATTCCTATTTCTTCTCAAAGTATTGATGAGATGTGTAATAAGATTATGCAAATGGAAATTGGTAGTAAGATTATGGTTTTATCTCCATTAGTTATGGGAGAAAAAGGTACTCATAAGGATTTATTTGATGATTTGAGACGTGATGGTTATATTAGAGTTAAAGTTGATGATAAGGTTTATGAGTTATCTGAAGATATAGTTTTGGATAAGAATAAGAAGCATAATATTTTAGTAGTTATTGATAGATTAGTTATTAAAGATACAATTAGAACTAGATTATATTCTTCATTAGAAACTGCACTTAAATTATCTGGTGGTAAAGTTATTATTGATGATACTTTAGGTAATGAGGTTATTTATAGTGAGAATTTTGCTTGTCCTTATTGTGATTATTCATTAATGGAATTAGAACCTAGAATATTTTCTTTTAATGCTCCATATGGAGCTTGTAATGATTGTAAAGGGATTGGAGTTAAGTATAAGTTAGATGTTGATTTAGTTATTCCTGATAAGAAGAAATCTATTAATGATGGGGCGATTGTTACTATATCTTTAGATGATAATAATATTACTACTACTGAATTAAATACTGTAAGCAAATATTATGATATTGATTTAGATGAGAAAATAGAGAATTTAGATAAATCTAAATTAGATATTATTTTATATGGTTCACCAGATATATTAGAGTTTAATTATGTATCTAAAAGTGGAAATACTAGAACTTCTTATAATTATTTTGAGGGAATTATTACTAATTTAGAAAGAAGATATGTTGAGACTAAAAGTAATTGGATACGTAGTTGGATAGAACAATATATGACAGAACTTCCTTGTCCTACATGTGGTGGTACTCGTCTTCAAGATAGTGTTTTATCTGTTTTAATTAATAATAAAAATATTTATGAAGTTAGTTGTTTATCTATTAGGGATTTAAAAGAATTTATATCTAAATTAAAATTAAGTCAAGAGAAAAAAGAAATTGCTGAAGTTATTTTAAAAGAGATAAATTCTCGATTAGATTTTTTGATTAATGTAGGATTAGAATATTTGACTTTAAGTAGAAATGCTTCTACTTTAAGTGGTGGTGAGAGTCAGAGAATTAGACTTGCTACTCAAATTGGTTCTAGATTAACAGGAGTTTTATATGTTTTAGATGAACCTAGCATTGGACTTCATCAAAGAGATAATCAAAGACTTATTAATTCACTTTTAGATATGCGTAATTTAGGCAATTCATTGATTGTAGTAGAACATGATGCTGATATGATGCTTGCTAGTGATTTTCTTGTTGATATAGGACCTTATGCAGGAGAAAATGGAGGATATGTAGTTGCAAGTGGAACTCCACTGGAAGTTATTAATAATCCAAATAGTTTAACGGGAAGATATTTAAGTGGTAAAGAGAAGATAGAAATTCCTATAATTAGAAGAAAAGGAAATAAGAAATTTTTAGAAATTAAGGGTGCTAAAGAAAATAATTTGAAAAATATTAATGTTAAAATACCTTTAGCGACGTTTACATGTATAACAGGTGTAAGTGGCAGTGGAAAGTCTACTTTAATTAATGAAATATTATACAAGAAGTTAGCTTCTACTATTTATAAGTCTCGTTTAAAACCTGGAAAACATAAAGAAATTAAAGGTTTAGAAAATGTAGATAAAGTAATACATATTACACAAGATCCTATTGGTAGAACACCACGTAGTAATCCCGCAACTTATGTTGGAGTATTTGATGATATTCGTGATATTTTTGCTCAAACAAAAGAAGCAAAGATAAGAGGTTATGATAAGGGAAGATTTAGTTTTAATGTTAAAGGCGGTAGATGTGAGGCTTGTTGGGGAGATGGTGTTAAGAAAATAGAGATGCATTTTTTGCCTGATGTTTATGTTTTATGTGAGGCATGTCATGGTACTAGATATAATAAAGAGACTTTGGATATTAAATATAAAGATAAAAATATTAGTGATGTTTTAGATTTAAGAGTAGATGAAGCAATGGAATTTTTTGCTAATCATCCAAAAGTATTAAATAAATTACAAGTTTTACATGATGTTGGTCTTGGATATATTAAACTTGGTCAAAGTGCTACTACATTAAGTGGTGGAGAGGCTGCTCGTGTTAAACTTGCAAAAGAGTTACAAAAAAAACCTACAGGTAAGAGTGTCTTTATTTTAGATGAGCCCACTACTGGTTTACATTTTCATGATATTAAAAAATTACTTGCTATTTTAAATAGAATAGTGGATAATGGGGATACTGTAATTGTTATTGAACATAATTTAGATGTTATTAAAGTTGCAGATTATATTATAGATTTAGGACCAGAAGGTGGTAATTTAGGAGGTAATATTGTTGCTAAAGGGACACCAGAAGAAATATGTAGAGTTTATGATAGTTATACAGCACAGTTTTTAAAACCAATTTTAGAACAAAAAAAATAGCACTTGGCTATCCAAAAAGTTTATCCATTTTAATGCATTGTTCTATAAATTGGTCTTGAAGCTTCATATCTTCTTCAATTAACTTTTCTAATTCTTCTTCCCACTTTTTTCTTGCTTCTTTCAAGAAGAAAGGTGGTCTTCTTAAAAATAGTAGTTTACCCATGATACGTACTTTTCTGATCTTTATGTCAATTAACTTAAGATCACAAAGTGATATTTCAAAATCTAATCCTCCGTGCATATAGACCTCCTATTTAGATTATATCATATAAGTGTATAAATTGCATTAATTTATGTTTAATTTAATAAAATAAAAACAAACCCTTAATTTATAAGGATTTGTATATTTCTTTATGGCGCGCCCATAGGGATTCGAACCCCAAACCTTTTGGTCCGTAG
>CALVVX010000060.1 GCA_944364015.1 uncultured Bacilli bacterium
CCTTAATTTATAAGGATTTGTATATTTCTTTATGGCGCGCCCATAGGGATTCGAACCCCAAACCTTTTGGTCCGTAGCCAAACGCTCTATCCAATTGAGCTATGGGCGCTTAATGACTACAGGTATAATTATATAACATATTTGTTATAAATTCAAGTAAATTATTATATTTTGTGTACAAAAATATAATTATGTGTTATAATACTTATGACTTGAGGGAAGAGTGGCATAAATACCACTCTTTAATATTGAATGGAGGCAAATATGGATATAGAAAAAAAAGTAAGAGATTTAGTCGCTTCAAAAGTTTCTGAAATTGGAGTAAATATTGAAACTGTTGAATATGTTAAAGAGGGAAGCAATAAATTTTTACGTATTGTAATAAGTAAAGATGTTGCAGTTGATGTTGATACTTGTGTTGAGGTTACTAATATTATTAGTCCAATTTTAGATGAAGCTAATATTATTGATGATAGTTATATTCTTGATATAACTTCAAAGGAGAGTGGTCAATAGTGGATAAAAATCAAGTAAAAGAGTTTTTAACTGCTCTAGATTCTATTATTAAGGAAAAAGGTATTGAAAAGGAAATAGTTATTGAGGCTATGGAACAGGCTATGGTTGCAGCTTTTAAGAAGAAAACTGGTAATCCTAATGGTCGTTGTAAAGTTAATGAAGATACTGGAGAGATAAAGTTATATTCATTTAAAACTGTTGTTGAAGAAGTTAATGATGATAGATTAGAGATTAGTTTAGAAGATGCTAAAAAGATTGTTCCTGATATTGAATTAGGAGAGACTATTGAAAAAGAAGAAGAATTGAAAGACTTTTCTCGTGTTGCAGCAGGTACTGCTAAACAAGTTGTTGTACAAAGAGTTAAAGAAGCTGAAAAGAAGATAGTATCAGATGCTTTTAGTGATAAGAAAGATGAATTACTTGTGGGTATTTTATCTCGTGAAGATTCTAAAAATTATTATGTTGATTTAGGTAAAGCTCATGGTGTTTTACCTAAAAATGAGACTATTCCAAAAGAAAAATTAGTTATGGGTTCTTCTATTAAAGTTTATGTTTCTAAAATAGAGATGGGAAGTAAGGGAATATTTATTTTACTTACTAGAAAGAATTATAACTTTTTAAAAAGATTATTAGAAAGTGAAATACCAGAATTAAGTGATGGTAGTGTTATGTTATATTCAGTTGCAAGAGAAGCAGGTAGTCGTAGTAAAATAGCAGTTTATTCTGATTATAATAATATTGATCCAGTTGGTGCAATTATTGGCCCAAATGGTAGTAGACTTAAAAATATTTTGACTCAAATTGGGGATGAAAAACTAGATATTATTAGATATGATAAAGATCCTATTAAATTTATTGCTAATGCTTTATCTCCTGCTAAAGATGTTAGAGTTTTTATTACTGATGAGAATAAAAAAGAAGCAATAGCGGTCGCAGATGGAGATAATTTATCTTTAGCTATTGGTAAAAAAGGTCAAAATGTACGTTTAGCATCACAACTTACTCATTATAAAATTGAAGTAAAAAGTAGTAAAGAAGTTAATATTGGAATTAGTGATTAGATGAAGAAAATTCCAATGCGAAGTTGTGTTGTTAATAAAGAAGTTTATCCTAAATATGAGTTAATTAGAATAGTAAAAAATAAAGATAATGAAGTTTTTATTGATTTAAGTGGTAAGGCTAATGGTAGAGGTGCTTATTTAAAAAAAGATATAGATACTATTAATAAAGCAAAAAGTTCTAATATTTTACAAAAAAAACTTGGTATAGAAATACCTAATAGTATATATGATGAATTATTAGAAATAATAAATAAATAATAATGGAGGTGATAATATGATGAGTGTTTTAGAATATGCTAATGATGTAAATAGAAGTGTCAATGATATATTAAACTTGTGTCAAAAGTTAAATATTAATCTAAATAGTCAAGATGATATGTTAGATGAAGATATGATTATTTTACTTGATAATGAGATTGATAGTTTAGATTTATATGAAGAAGATACAATAGATGATGATTTTGAGGATAGCTATACTAAAGAGTTAGAAAGAGTTAAGCCTAAAAATAAGAAAAAAGATGTTAAGAAAAATGATGATTTTTTGAAACTTCGTAAAGATATGTATAAACATAAAGAAAAATTACAATCTAATAAAGTAGAAGATAGTGATAATGTTATTTTATATAAAGATAATATGAGTGTTTCTGATTTTGCTAGTTTAGTTGGAATTTCTGCTGCTGAATTAATTAAAAAAGTAATGGAATTAGGTACTTTACTTAATATAAATGCTATTATTGATTTTGAAATAGCAGAAATTATTGCTAGTGAGTATGGTTATATTTTGAAAAAAGATACTACTAGAGATGAGGTTAATTTTGAGGAATTAGAAACTATTGAAAAGGAAGAAGATTTAGTTAAAAGAGCACCTGTTGTAACAATTATGGGACATGTAGATCATGGTAAGACTACTTTACTTGATACAATTAGAAAGACAAATGTAGCTTCTTTTGAAGCAGGTGGTATTACTCAAGCAATTGGTGCTTATCAAATTGATTATAAGGGAAATAAGATTACTTTTATTGATACTCCAGGACATGCAGCATTTACTCAAATGCGAGCAAGAGGTGCTAGTATTACTGATATTGTTGTTATTATTGTTGCAGCAGATGATGGAGTTATGCCACAGACTAAAGAGGCAATTGATCATGCAAAGGCCGCTAATGTTCCAATAATTGTAGCGGTTAATAAAATAGATAAACCAGATGCTAATCCTGATAAAGTTTTAAGTGAAATGGCACAAAATGGAGTTACACCAGAAGCTTGGGGTGGCGATGTAATGTTTGTAAATATTTCTGCTAAAACTAGTGAGGGAATTGATGATTTATTAGATAGAATAATTTTACTTAGTGATATTTCTTCATTAAAAGCTAATCCAAATAGATATGCAAAAGGAACTGTTCTTGAATCTAAAATGGATAAAAATTCTGGTATAGTAGCAACTTTATTAATTGAAAATGGAACGCTTCGATTAGGAGATTCTATAGTAGCAGGTAATACTCATGGTAGGGTTAGAACTTTAAAAAATGATCGAGCAGAGAATTTAGTAGAAGCTTATCCATCAATGCCAGTAACGATTACGGGATTAAGTGATAGTCCTAGTGCAGGCGATAAGTTTATGGTATTTGAAAATGAAAAGAAAGCTCGTACT
Source organism: uncultured Bacilli bacterium (assembly GCA_944364015.1). Classification (GTDB taxonomy): domain Bacteria; phylum Bacillota_I; class Bacilli_A; order RF39; family UBA660; genus CALVVX01. Next base: position 3,226 of record CALVVX010000060.1, read on the forward strand.
ATTGCTCTACAAAGATTAAATAATTCACATAAATTAAATGTTGCAAGTAGTCCTAGTATGAATTTAGAAGATTTATTTAATAAAATCAACAGTGGTTGTAAAGAGATTAATATTATATTAAAAGCAGATGTAAAAGGAAGTGAAGAAGCTGTAAAAAGTGCTTTATTAAAAATTAATGTCGAGGGAGTTAAAATAAATATTATTAGAAGTGATATTGGTACTATTACAGAAAGTGATATTGTTTTAGCACAAGCTTCTAATGCTTTAATAATTGGTTTTAATATTAAGCCTAATAATAAAACTTTAGAATTTGCTAAAGAAAAAAATGTTGATATTAGACTTTATAATATAATTTATAAAGTAGTAGAAGAGATGGAAGATGCAATGCTTGGTAAATTAGATCCAGAATATGAAGAAAAAACTTTAGGAGAAGCAGAAGTAAGAAAATTATTTAAGTTTTCTAAAGTAGGAACAATAGCGGGTTCTTATGTTACAAGTGGTGTTATAAAAAGAGATGCAAAAGCAAGAATAATTCGTGATGGTGTTATTATATATGATGGTAATATTAATTCTGTTGCAAGAGAAAAAGATCAAGTAAAAGAAGTAAAACAAGGTTTAGAATGTGGTATAACAATTGAAAACTTTAATGATATTAAAGAAAACGATGTAATTGAGGCTTATGAAATTGTTGAAATAAAGAAGGGTAGATAGTATGTATAAAAGAAAAAGATCTGTATTTGTAGAAAGTGCTTCTTATGCAATTTATGATAAAGAAAAAGAAAAAAGAGCACGTAATAAGAGTAAATCTATTACTAATTTAGAAGAACATAAATTGATGGATGAGGGATATAAGAGTGCAATGGATGGAATTAGTAGTGATTTGTTGGAAGATAAATTAAATAATCCTTTCTTTAAATCTGGTTATTTAAGAGGAATTAGAACTCTTAATGCTAAAAAATATTTAGAAAATGAAGAAATTGTTAGAAAAATGGTTGCTAATAATATTCCTTTTGAAATGGCTAGTGAGGAGATAAAAAATAATGCTAATTTAAAATCGTTGTATGATTTAGAAAAAATGAGAAGTGATATTAAATTTAAAAAGCGTTAACTTATTTTTTAGAAAATAAGTTTTTTTTAAAAAAGTGTTGACAAACGTGCGTTTGTATGTTATCATTAAAATGGCTAATGTAACAAACAACTGTATGATTTTGATTGACAGACTATTTTCTTTATAGTAAAATTAGATTATACAACAAGAAGGGAGAGTAAATATGAGTAAAGTAGTAGAAAAAGATAAGGCGTTGGCACAAGTATTAGCAGATATTGAAAAGCAATTTGGTAAAGGGGCAATAATGAAATTAGGGGAACAGAAAAAAATGGAAATTGATGTTGTTTCTAGTGGTTCTATTCAACTTGATATTGCTTTAGGAGTAGGTGGTTATCCAAAGGGAAGAATAATTGAAATATATGGTCCTGAATCTTCTGGTAAGACGACTTTTGCTCTTCATGCAATTGCTGAAGTGCAAAAAACAGGAGGTAGAGCAGCTTTTATTGATGCAGAACATTCACTTGATCCTGTTTATGCTTCTAATTTAGGAGTTAATATTGATGAGTTACTTTTATCACAACCAGATACTGGAGAACAAGCATTAGAAATATGTGATGCTTTAGTTAAAAGCGAAGCTGTTAATATTATTGTAGTTGATTCAGTAGCAGCTTTAGTTCCTCAAGCAGAAATTGATGGAGAGATGGGAGATAGTCATGTAGGACTTCAAGCTAGATTAATGTCTCAAGCTTTACGTAAATTATCTGGTTCTATTAACAAGACTAATACAATAGTAATCTTTATTAATCAATTAAGAGAAAAAGTAGGAGTAATGTTTGGTAATCCAGAAACAACTCCTGGTGGTAAAGCTTTAAAATATTATGCTTCTGTTAGACTTGATATAAGACGTGGAGAACAAATTAAATTAGGAACTGATATAGTAGGTAATAAGACTAATATTAAAGTAGTAAAAAATAAAGTAGCTCCGCCTTTTAAAAGCGCTACTGTAGAAATTATGTATGGCGAGGGTGTTTCACACGTAGGAGAATTAATTGATTTAGCAGCGGATGCTAATATAGTTGAAAAAAGTGGTGCTTGGTATGCTTATAATAATGAAAAAATAGGACAAGGTAAAGAAAATGCTAAGTTATTTTTGAAAAATAATCTTGATATATGTAATGAAATTGAAGAAAAAGTAAGACAACATTATGGTGTTGGAATTAAGAAGAAGAATAAAGAATAGCAATTGCTATTTTTTAATTTTATCTTGACTTTATTTAAAAACATCGATACAATTATATTGTGTAGTTAAATTAATAATTTTTTCTATATATACATAAGAAATGGAGGTGTTTGTGTGGAAGATGCACTATGGTTCTCCATTGTACAGATTATTCTTGGATTTATTTTAGGAATTGCAGTTATTTTAATTGGTTTTTTTATTAAAAATAAAAAAGATCAAAAAATTGCTGCTGATATAATAGAAAAAAAAAAAAAAGATGCAGAAAAATTAAAAAGAGATACTTTATTTGAAGCAAAAG
>CALVVX010000061.1 GCA_944364015.1 uncultured Bacilli bacterium
ATATTATAATATAAAAAAATTAACCAAACTAAAAAAAAAACAAAATATAACAACAAATGATACTATAATAAAAGAAGAATTAAAAAAGAATGAAGAGGAAGTGGTTGCAGTGAAAAAAGTAGCAAAAAAAAGAAAAAATAATAAAAATAAAGAAAAAAAACATATAGGTAAAAAAATATTAATAGCATTTTTAATTTTAATAATAGTAATAATATTACTAGGTACATGTTTTATGATATATATAGCCATTAGTGCTGGTAAATTCGATCCAAATAAATTAGCAAATCAAGATCAAACAGTAGTATATGATATGAATAATGAAGTAATTGATACACTAGGATTAGAAAAAAGAGAATCAGTAAAATATGAACAATTACCACAAGTATTAGTAGATGCTATAATAGCAACAGAAGATTCAAGATTTTTCCAACATAATGGAGTTGATATGCCACGTTTCTTAAAAGCATCAATAATGCAATTGTTAGGAAATTCTAATGCAGGTGGAGCTTCTACTTTAACAATGCAAGTAAGTAAAAATAATTTAACAAGTACTAATAGCCAAGGTATAAAAGGTATAATTCGTAAATTTAAAGATATATATATATCAGTATTTCAAATAGAAAAACAATATTCAAAAGAAGAAATAATTGAATTTTATGTAAATGATAACTGTCTAGGAGGAAGAATATTTGGTGTAGGTCAAGCAAGTGAATATTATTTTGGAAAATCAGTAGGACAATTAAGTCTACCAGAAGCTGCTTTACTTGCAGGAATGTTCCAATCACCAAATGGATATAATCCTTATAAAAATCCAGAAGCTGCCACTAAAAGACGTGAAACAGTATTAAATCTTATGGTAAGACATGGATATATTACTCAACAAGAAGCTGATTTAGCTAACAAAGTAGATGTAGAAAGTATGTTAGTAGGATCTAGTGAAGAAGGCGGAGGATATCAAGGCTTTATTGATACAGTAGTATCTGAAGTAGAAGAAAAAACTGGAGATAATCCTTATACTGTACCAATGAAAATATATACAACAATGGACAAAGAAATACAAGATGGAATAAATAATGTCCTAGCAGGAAAAGAAACAGACTTTACATGGGAAGATGATGAAGTACAAGCAGGTATTGCCGTAGTAGATGTAAACACTGGTGCTATAAGTGCAATAGGAGCAGGACGTAATAGAGAACAAGGATGGAACTATGCAACACAATCAAAACGTCATCCAGGATCTACTGCTAAACCATTATTTGACTATGGACCTGGATTTGAATACAACAATTATTCTACATACACATTATTTAATGATGAACCATGGGCATACTCTGATGGAGTAGAAATTGGAAACTGGGATGGATCTTATCAAGGACTAATTACCTTACGTCAAGCATTAAGTGTATCAAGAAACATACCAGCCTTAAAAGCATTCCAAGAAATAGATAAGAAAAAAATCATTGAATTTGTAACAAAATTAGGAATAGAAGTAGAAGAATCAGGAGGAAGTATTCACGAAGCACACGCTATTGGAGGATTTAATCCTGGAGCATCGCCTCTACAAATGGCCTCAGCATATGCAGCATTTGCAAATGGAGGATATTATGCAGAACCATATTCAGTAACAAAAATAGAATATCGAACTGATGGAGAAACTATAGAATTTAAATCTGAAAAAGAAAGAGCAATGTCTGATTCAACTGCATACCTTATGAATAATGTATTACAATATGCTGTTGAACATGGATTCAATGGTGGTGCAAGAGTACCAGGATCAACAGTAGCAGCAAAAACTGGAACATCAAACTTAGATGAAGATACAATAAATAGATTAGGACTACCAAGTGGTGCTGTAAATGACCTATGGACAGTAGCATACACCCCAGAATACTCAATTGCCCTTTGGTATGGCTATGAAACAATAACATCTGAAAACTATTTATCTGGTGCCTCTGCTCCAAAAGATGCAGTAATGGCCTCAATTATGAAATACATACCAAAAACAACAAAACAATTTGAAATGCCAGATACAGTAGTACAATCAGAAGTAGAATTTGGAACATGGCCTGCGCAACTACCAAGTGAAAATACACCAAGTGATCTAATAAGAAGTGAATACTTTAAAAAAGGAACACAACCTACTGAAGTATCTGAACGATTTGCTACATTAAACGATGTAACTAATCTAACAACTAGAACAAGTGGAAGAAATATAACATTAAGTTGGGATTTCAAAGTACCAGAAGTAACAACAGAACAATATTTAAAGAAATACTTCTCACAATCTGTATTTGGAAATGGAACTAATTCATTTGTCCAACAAAGACTAAATTACAATAAAAATACACTCGGAGGATTAGGATTTGGAATATATCAAAAAGATGAAAATGGTAAATTAAGTTTAATTGCATTTACATCAGATAATACATACACCTATACTCCACCATATAGTTCTACAAGCAGAAAAGTAACATTAGTAGTAAAAGCTCAATATGCTAAATTTACTAATAATGCCTCAAAAGGCGTAGAAACAGAAGTAACAATAACCGCTGGAGGAACAGTAATAGAACCAGATAATGGTCTAACAATAGAAATAGAAACAACTACTGTAACACCAAAAGTTGGAAACTATGAAGAAGAAGGTATCAAAGTAATGTATAATGGCAAAAATGTAACCAATAATGCCTCAATAACTTATACCCTAACCAATAATGGTAATGATACAACATATACAACTGAATCTGAATTAGAAGATGCTATTAATCAATTACCAAGTGGTACTTATGTAATAAAATATAATGTTACTTATGAACAAGAACAAGCATATAAATATAGAAATGTAGTATTACATGAATAAAAATCCACGTCTAAAGGCGTGGTTTTTATCATTGACCTATAAGTCCTATTACTTAATATCTCTTCTTAATTTATTATATATTGCAGAAGGAGAAAGTGCATATAAATGCTATCGCTTTTTTCAGTTCTAACGTGCATAGCACGTGGTTTTATTAGCTTGTCAATTCTTTCCGAGCAAATAAAAATATAGTCAAACGCTATATTTTTTTATACTTACACACACTTCTTAACTTACAATTATCACACATAGGCTTAATAGCCTTACAATAATATCTACCAAATAAAACTAATTGACGATGAGTTCTATTCCATCTACTCTTATCAATTAACTTCATAAGTTTCTCTTCAATAACACTAACATCATCAGACTCATCACAAAAACCTAATCTCTTACTAACTCTACTAACATGAGTATCAACAGCAATAGTAGCAACATTATAAATCTCTGCTAAAAAAACATTCGCACTCTTTCTACCAACACCAGATAAACTTTCTAAAAAACTTCTATTACTTAAATCATTATTATCAAGCAATTTTAAAGCTATTTCATGAACATAAATAGCTTTCCTATGATAAGTACCAATAGGCTTTAAAATCTTCTCAATATCCCCTATTTTAGCATTAGCTAAAGAAACTAAAGTAGGATATTTAGAAAATAAAACATCACTAACCATATTAACTCTCTTATCAGTAGTTTGAGCACTCAAAACAATAGCAATAAGTAACTCATAATCCTTATTATAATTTAATTCACAACGAGGATCAGGAAACAAAAAATCTAAATAATCTAAAACCTTATTCATCTAACCAATTATAGTCAAAATAACTAACTTTACCACTCTTCTTCTTAAAATTAGCCTTATCCCTAACTACATCCTCCTTACACTTAAAACCCTTCTTCTTCCATTCATATAAAATCTTATCAATATATCTCAAATTATTAACATTATTATAAACAGCTTCCTTCAAAGCCTCTGTAATTAACTCCTCACTAAACTTATCATCTATCCAACCCTTAATAATCTCATACTCCATCGGACTAATAGGACGCCCAAATTCATCTTGAAACTTCTCAAAAATATCAGAAGAACTACTAACATCTTCCTTATCAATAATACTATTAAATAACCTATTATAAAGTAAATCAAGACAAATATACTCCTCTGTTTTTAACTTATCATTCTTCTGTACAACAACACTAATAAGCTTCTTATCCACTAAATTACTAACCAATTGCATAACCAAATATTTATCTAAACCAAGATCATTAACAATAACATCTGGATTATATAAAAACTTATCACCAGTATCAATAAAATAAATTAAAATAACCAACTCTTCCAAAGTAATATTTAACTTCTTATAATTAGTAAATAAAACCCTAGGAATAACAACAGGTCTTTGTTTCATAAAATCTAATACCATATCTTCCATACTATCCCTCTATTTCTACCTTATCTATCTCTTTACCATCACTAACAGAATAATAAGTATAAATAACCTTATCATCATAAACAGTAATATCCTCATACATAATAGTATTCTTCCTATAAACTAAATCAAAATCATATTCATATAAATCATTAATATTCATACTATTAATTTCTTCAAAATCAGAATTTAAAACAACAACCTTATCTTTAGTCTTAACAATATAATTATCTAAATACTTATTAACATAACTAATATCTTTAGAATAATTAGAACTAACTATATCAAAAATAGAATCTTCATAACTACGATTATTATTCACAATAAAAATAATAGATAAAAAAAACAATAACACTAATGATATAAATATAATTATAAATCTCTTCATAACATCATTCCTCAAAATAATTGTACTAAATTTATAAAAAAAAATCAATCATAACAATAAATAATCCTCCATAAAGGAAGATTATTAAGTACCTCTGCAAAGGAACTACCCTCTACCCAAGAAAAAACTTTCATGGGTAGAAGGAGATCCCCAAACAGATCTCACAATTATTTATTAAATCATTTTATGATAAGGAACATATTAATCCCTATATAAACACAAAATGTTTATACCCTATTGATTCCCCCATTGGGGGAATAATTAGTAGTTATCTCTGCAAAGGGACTACCTTCAACCCAAGAAAAAACTTTCATGGGTTGAAGGAGATCTCCAAACAGATCTCACAATTATTTATTTTATCATTTCATGATAAGGAACATATCAATTCCTATATAAACACAAAATGTTTATACCATATTGGTCCCCCCATTGGGGGACTAGATTGCGAGTACCAACATAAGTTGGCTAGAGTAGACCCCTGTACGAAGGGACTACCCTCTACCCAAGAAAATTTCTTGAGTAGAAGGAGATCCCCAAACAGATCATATATTTTTAATTTTCGCGATTACACTTATTGCTTACTTACAAGATTCACAATAAAACACTACTTACCAAAAATATATTATTTATGTATTTTATCATTTCATGATAAGGAATTAATTTTCTACAATAAAACTACTGATAATAATCCTTAAATTATTATAAACTAGAGATAATACATACTGTAGTCTACAAACGCAAGCAAAGCCGCACGAGCCGAGTTGTTAGTGTTAGCATTACCATTGTTCCTGTTGAAGTTGAACACGCCCGCGTTAGAGCCATTGTTATAGTTACCACCGCGGTTGAACCACGAGTTAGACGAGTTGACGAAGTTCGCGTTTGAACAAATTAATCCCTATATAAACATAAAATGTTTATACCATTATTGATTTCCCCCAAAAAAGGGGGAAATAAGTAGCATTTACCTTTGCGAAGGGACTACCTTCAACCCAAGAAAAAACTTTCATGGGTTGAAGGAGATCTCCAAACAGATCTCACAATTATTTATT
>CALVVX010000062.1 GCA_944364015.1 uncultured Bacilli bacterium
ATTTTATTCCTGTTATTTTAGATAACAAAATAGAAAACAATAAAATAGTAAAAGTGCAAATAACACAAGTTAATAATTTAGAAGTATATGGAAAAGAGCTTATTTAAAAAGCTCTTTATTTAATAACTCAATATTATCGTTCATAATAGTTAAATAATTTTCATTAGTATTACTAATTTGACCATCAATTGAATTCATACTATTTAAAGTTAATAATTCTATATCTAGACTATCTATTAAACTATTAACAGTTTCATTACTAGTACTATTAAGTGAATATATATATTTAATTTTACCATCTTTAATTAACTTTTTAACTTCATTAATTGTAGGCTCTGTTAAATTTTCATTTTCCTCTAGTGAAATTACTTCTAAATTATATCTTTCTAAAAACAGTAAAGTATCATTATCTACAACAATACTCTTATAATTAGCATTAGTAATATCATCTTTTAAATCTGCATCAAGTTTAGATAAATCATATTTTAAAGTTTCATAATTATTATTTATTTCTTCTAATAAATATGGATTAGTTATATATTGCTCTAAACCATTTTTTAAATTTTGTGCCATCATTAAATAATTATAAGGATTTAACCAAAGTTCTTCAACACCATTTTCATAGTTCATTCCAATTGCAACATCTATTACTTTTAAATCTTTATTTTTATTTATTAATTTAACAGCATAATCTCTATCTATATCTAAACTATTAAATACAAATAAATCTTTATTACTATATTCTTCTAACTTTTTATCAGAAATAGTATATTCATTAATATTTACTCCAGTAGGATAAATACTGTGAATAGTGGAGTTATTACCATATAGGCAATTAACTAAATAATTAATTGGATATACTGTAGTATATATATCAATATCTTCCATTGTATCACGTTTAAAAAAACAACCACTTAACATAAAAGTTATTAACAATAAACAAAAAATTCTTCTTATTCTCTTCATTTTCTACCTTCCTTTTTAATTAATGGATCATATCCATAACTACCAAGAGGATTACATTTTAATACTCTTCTAATAGCTAGAAAAGTTCCTTTTATACTTCCATAATAACTAATTGCTTCAATAGCATAATTAGAACAAGTAGGAATATGACGACAGTAGTTATGAAAATTTCCTGGTATTTTTTGATAAATTTTTATTAAAAATATCAATATTCTTTTCATATAAATCACAATAATATTTTACATTATTTTTTATCTTTTGTCTAGTAGTTGTAATTTTATTTTTAAATTATATAAATAAGTGATATAATATTTGGAGGAGGAAAACGTATGAAAATATTTAAAAAGTTTGATTTTAATCCTACTGATATAAATTTATATTATGCTGCATTCACTCATACATCTTATACTAATGAAAATCCTAGCTATACTAATTATGAACGTTTAGAATTTTTAGGGGATGCTGTATTAGAATTAATAATAAGTGATTATTTATATAAAGAAAGACATTTAGAAGAGGGAATGATGACAAAAATGAGATCTTCTTATGTATGTGAAAAAGCATTAGCTACTTACGCATCTGATTTAAACTTTCAAGAAGATATAAAATTAGGAAGCGGAGAGCCTATTGCTAATAATGCAATTTTAGCAGATGTTTTTGAAGCATTTGTAGCGGCCGTATATTTAGATCAAGGATTTGAATTTACTAAAAAATTAGTCTTAGATATAATATTAAAATATGTAGATAAAGGAATTGATTTTCTGCATGATTATAAATCTAATTTACAAGAATTAGTTCAAACTGTAAAAAAAAGCGTTGTATATGAAATAATTGATGAAAAAGGCCCTTCTCATAATAAGATATTTACTTGTCAAGTAAAAGTGGATGGTGTAATTCTAGGAAAAGGAGTAGGAAATAGTAAAAAGGAAAGTGAACAAGAAGCCGCTAGAGATGCTTTATCAAAACAAGCTAAAATAGTTAATAAATAAAAAATAATTGGTAATAATAAAAATGGTGATACCATGAAAAAATATATACCAATTATTTTTATTATTTTTATATTTATTTTATGTATGAATAATGAACCAAAAACTAAAAGTATTTTTTTAGAAGAAAATACTTTTTATAAAATATATAATATTAAGCTAAATAACATAAATTTATCTGAATATAAATATATATTTAAAACTATTCCAGAAAAAGAATATAAAATAATTAATTTTAAATTTGTAAATAATTATTATAAAACTTTAGACGATAAAATTAATAATATAAAAATTGAGGGAGGAAATTATTTAGAATCACTAGAAGAATATATAGATAAATATTTAATTATTTTATATGATTATGATATAGAAAGTGAAATAAGTAAGATTAAAAATGCTAATATGTTAATTAGTGAAATTAAAATATATACTACTAATAATATATATAATGAGATAATAAAAAAGATGCAAAAGCATCAAAATTTACGATATAAGCCAATTGCTTTACCTAATATATCTACTTTATCCAATATAATCGGCATCATATAATCATTTTCAGGTTGTAATCTATAATAACCTTTTTCTTTATAAAATGTTTTTAATGTAACTTCATTATCTTCATTCATAGCAACAACTTTATCTCCATTATTTGCAGTTTTACATCTTTCTACAATAACAATATCTCCATCTTGAATACCAGCATTTATCATACTTTCTCCATTAACTTCTAAAGTAAATACTTCCTTTTTTTTAGGTATTAAGTAACTAGGTAGAGGAAAAAACTCATTAGGTAGTTCAATTGCTTCAATTGGATTACCTGCAGTTACTTTTCCTAATAAAGGAACATTAACAACTTCATCTGATTTTACATCATATTCATTAGGTACTAATAATTCTAATAAATGATTACCTTGATCACTTCTTTTAAGTAATCCTTTATTAATTAAATGATTAATATGAACATGAACGGTAGCAGGAGATTTTAAATTCATCGCTTTACATATTTGTCTAACAGATGGTGGATACTTGTTTTTAGCAGAAAATTGTTTAATAAAATCTAATACTTCTTTTTGTTTACCTGTAAGTCCAAAATAACTTTCGCTTTTTTTCATAGTAACCCTCCTTTTGAGAATATATTAACATAAAAAAAAACAAATGTCAAACATTTGTTTAAAAATTTTTAAATTTTCCTTGATAGGTATTTCTTTTAACCATTTCTTTATCTATATCATTTAAAACACAAAATTTTTTTAATAACCAAGTCGGTTCAATTAATGTTTTAGGATCAGGATCAGCAGTAATTCTATGAATAACTATCTTTTCATCTAATAATTCTAATTGTCTTATTACAATATCAATATATTCTTCTTTAGTTAAAAGATGAAATGGATTTTCTTTATATAATTTTTCTAATTTTGTATCTTTAATAATATTTAACATATGTATTTTAATTCCATCTATATTTAATTTATTTATATATTTAACAGTATCTAACATCATATTTGTAGTTTCAAAAGGAAGAGAATTAATAATATGTACTACTACTTCAATATTATTACTTTTTAAAATTTTGACCATATTTTCAAATTCTAATAAAGTATGACAACGATTAATTAATTTAGATGTAGTTTCATGAATTGTTTGAAGACCAAGTTCAATAGTTAAATTAGTTCTTTTATTAAGATCGATTAAATAATTTAACACTTCATCACTAATTGCATCACATCTAGTAGCTAATGTAATACCAATTACATCTTTTATTTTTAGAAATGGTTCTATTTTTTCTTTCAAAATATTAACTGGAGCATAAGTATTACTATGTGCTTGAAAGTAGGCAATATATTTTCCTTGCCATTTTTTATTCATAACTTTTTTTATTTTTTCAAATTGTTCTAATAAACTATCTTCTATATTTCCTCCAAATTCGCCACTACCACTTTTAGAACAATAAATACAACCTCCATATCCTTTAGTACCATCAATATTAGGACAAGTAAAACCTGCATTAAGACTTATTTTCATAACTTTAGTATTGTATTTAGTTTTATAATGATAATTTAGAGTATGATATCTTTTATTATCTAATGAATATTTAAACATAATACACCTCAATGTGTATTTTATCATATTTAATATAAATTGATAATATATAATTGCATTTTTTATCTAAATATGGTATTCTAATATTATAAAGGAGAATCGAAATGGAAAAAAGAAAAATATATGGAGCTATAATAGGAGTTTTAGCTTTTGTAATATGTATAGTAGGAATAACATATGCATGGTTTACATGGAATAGTGGTAATACAATTTTATCAGGAGAATCAGGTTGTTTTACAATTGAATATACTAATGGTACTGCTATAAGTGGTAATATTAGTCCATCAAATGATTATACAGGAGGTAAAAGTACAACTGCCACTATGAATATTGATCCTAGTTGTACTACAGAAGGTGAGGCAACAATTAATTTAACTACTAATGATACAACTACAGTAGAACTTACTAATGGAGCAGTTAAATATGCTGTTTATAATGGCGATGTTTTAGTAAATGAAGGTAGTGTTAGTGGTTCTACTCAAGCTTTAGCTACAGTAGATTTAACAAAAACTGCAACTACTTATACAGTATATGTATGGTTAGATGGTCAAATAGCTGATAATACTTATATAGGTAAAGCTTATTCAGGTTATATTAGTGTAACTGCAGTTCAAACTGAAAGTTAGAAAGTAGATGGTAGTATGTTAACTAGAAGTAAATGTGAGGGTCAAAATTATTACTAAAAATATATATTAATAAATGTAGTAGAATATTAAAAAAATACAAGAAATAAGTTCTATTAATATAGAATAATTTTCTTGTATTTTTTTCGTGGGAGGAAAAAATGAAGAAGAAAATATTAATTATTAGTTTAATTGTAATAGCTTTAATATCGTGTATTTTATATTATACTTATGCAATAGATATAACTATAGAAAAAACTTCAAATACTGATTCTGATTTAGCGTATAATATAAATATAAATGATACAGATGGTAGAAGTATAACAGTAAGTCCTAATACTACTAAAGTATTTGATATATTCTTATCTAGTAATAATAATGGAACAATAAAATATGGTTTTGCATACAAAGAAACAACAAGTAGTGGTATTGAAGTAAAAATGTTAAATACATCTTTAGATAAAGTAGAAGGTACAATAAATAATAAAGAGACTAAAAAAGTAACTTTAGTAATAGATAATAATACATCTAGTAATATAACTTATAATATAATTCCAGTAACAGGATATGAAAATGGAGGTAATTTGATTGTACCAAGTGGGTATACTTTAATAAGCAATACATATAGTTTTCCTATGAAATATGTAGATACAAGTGGTGCGAATGCACCAAAATTAATAGAAAATTTAATTCCAGTACAATATGATGATACTCAAAATAGTTGGGTAAAAGCATCAGAAGAAAATTATGTATATAATGGAACACCATGGTATGATTATACAAACAAACAATGGGCAAATGCAGTGTTAGTAAGTAGTACAAATAGAAATACCTATGTAAATGCTAATGTAGGAACAGTTATACCAGAATCTGATGTACTCGCTTATTATGTATGGATACCAAGATATAAATATAAAGTATGGAATATAAATAAGGTAATAGGAACAGATAGTTATAA
>CALVVX010000063.1 GCA_944364015.1 uncultured Bacilli bacterium
ATCCCCACCTGTGGAGCCGCAAGTCCCATACCAGGGCGAAGATTATATTTAGTCGCATACTTTTCTATTTGACTCAAATGAAGATGTTCTAGCATATCTTTAATTAGTTTTTTCTCATCTTTACTAAGTGGAAAAGTAACGTCAATATTTTTTTGTCTAAGGCGTTTATCTTTTTCATCAAGTATTTCAGAACTTTTTAACATGTGATTCACCTCTTTCTTTACATAATATGATAACATATTCAAAAAAAAAATGCAAAAAAAAGTATCAGTTAGTAAACCTCATACTTTCATTTGAAACATTAAATATTAAACCTACAAGTATCATATATGATAATAATGATGAACCACCATAACTAATAAATGGTAGAGTAATTCCCATAATAGGTAGTAGTCCAATAGTCATGGCAATATTTTGTATTTGTTGAAATAATAATACAGCAATTATACCTCCTATCATGTATTTATCTGTCATATTTGAAGTTTTAGATACCATTCCAATAAGATTTATATCAAAATATACAATAAGTATAATTAGAAAAATTGCTCCAATTAAACCAAAACAAGAACTAAATACTGCAAATATAAAATCAGTTTGCATTTCAGGAAAATATATTGGAACACTATTTATACCATGTCCAAATAAACCAGCAGATCCAATAGCAATAAGTGAATTAGAAAGTTGCATACCACTACTATTAGACCAATTTAATATTCTATCCATACGATAAAAAAAACTAGTTCCAAATATATCAATAAACAAATCTTGATTTAAAAAATATAATCCAATAAAAGCTCCTCCTAAAATGCTAGCAACTATTAAAATACTAATAAACCATCTTTTTCTAAATCCTCCAATAAATAGCATAGCAAATGTAATAATTAAATAAATTATAACAGCACCAGTATCAGGTTCAATAAAAGTTAAAGCAGATGGAATAAAAACTAATAAAAGAATTTTTAGCAAAAACTTAAATTCATCCATAATAGTGGGACTTATATATTTTTCATTAAAATCGTTTATTAATTTAGCTAAAATGATAATCAAAAACACTTTCATAAATTCACTAGGTTGTATAGTTCCTAAATAAGGTATTCTAAACCAACATTTAGCATTATTAACTTCTGTTCCTAAAAATAAAACTAAAAATAGCATTAATACTCCAACTATATAAAAAATCCATGCATTATTATATAAAAACTTATTACCAATAAACATCATTGAATAGGCTAAAACAAAGCCTAAACCATACCAAAATATTTGTCTAATCCATAAGTTTTGAAACTCACTTCCTAGTAATTCTCTAGTAGAAAAAATTGATACAACACTTATTATTCCAAATAAAATAAGAGGTATTAAAATAGATTTATCTACACTAAACTTGGAAACACTTTTAATGCTATCACCTCATTTCCTATTTATTATTGTACCACAAAATATAATAAAAAATATATAAATTTTCTAATATTTACTAAAATATAACATATACTTAATTGGAGAGTGATTTGATGGCAAAAGAATTACCAAAAATGTATCAAAATAAAATAAATAAAGAAATTCCAAATATTCAAAAAATATACACTACCATGTATAATAAAAAAGAAGAAAAAAGAGCAGTAGTTAATGATAAATATACAATAGATCAAAAAATATATAATATATTTAAATCTCCCAATTATATATATAAAATAGATGTAATAATAGAAACTGCTGATGGAACTTTTAATAAAAGAATAGTTGGTAAAAGTAAAAATAATTTAATAACAATAGATAATGAATATATACCTATAGATAAAATAAGAGATATTTATACCAAATAACTATCTTTTTTTTTGATTTTATTATATAATAAAATTGATTTAAGAATTGTAGGTGAAGTAATGACTATTGACATATTAACCTTATTTCCACAGATGTTTGATGGATTTTTAAATACTTCAATAATAAAAAGAGCAATAGAAGATAAAAAAGTAAAAATTAATATTCATAATATTAGAGATTATTCTCCATATAAAAACAAACAAGTAGATGATTATCCATATGGTGGTGGAGCAGGAATGATTTTAATGTGTGAGCCAATTTTTAATGCAATAGAAAGCATAAAAACAAAAGAAAGTTATGTAATTATGTTAACTCCAAGTGGAAAAACATTTAATCAAAAAAAAGCAAAAGAATTAATAAATCATAAACATATTATATTATTATGTGGTCATTATGAAGGATTTGATGAAAGAATAAAAACTATAATAGATTTAGAACTATCAGTAGGAGACTTTATTCTAACTGGAGGAGAAATACCATCAATGTTAATTACTGATTGCATTACAAGATTAATACCAGGAGTTATTAACAATCAGTCATTAGAAGATGAATCATTTAACAATAACTTACTTGATTATCCTAATTATACTAGACCATATGAATTTAGAAAAATGAAAGTTCCAGATGTATTAATAAGTGGTCATCATGAAAATATAAAAAAGTATCGCCACGAAGAACAATTAAAAATAACAAAAGAAAAAAGACCAGATTTAATAGTGGGGGAAGAAAATGAAAAATAATTATTATATTCAAAAAGATACTAATACTGAAGACATAGTAATAGTGGATTTCAATGAAATGGATGGTTATCGTATAACTCCAAAGATAAAAAAAGAAGATACAATAGAAGTAAATAAAATAGTATTTATATCTAAAAGCTTAAGTGAGAAAATAATAAAAAAGAAAATAGAACATAAAATAACATATTTATTAAAAATATTAGAAGATAATGATACAAGTGATTCAGGTATAAAACAAAGTATAATTGAAGCAGAAAAATTAAGATTAATGATTATAAATAACTATATTAAATATTTAGGAAATGATTATCAAGAATTAACTCTTCAAAAAATGCAACTTATTATAAAAAAATTAAGATATAAATTATATCTTATGCACAATAAACAAGATTATTTTATTTATAATAATTATAAAGAAAATGAAGAGAAAAAAGGTAGGGGAAGATAAATTATTCAAATTTAGTAAATTTGCATTTTGGATAATTAGAACAACCAATAAATCTTCCTCTTTTACTTTGTCTTTCAACTAATTCAGAACCACATTTAGGACATATCATATTATTTTCAAGTTCTTTATTATATGCAATTTTATTATGAATATTTTTTATATGCTGTTTTCTTAAATCTTTATTACTAATATTATTTTTAATAATAATATCAGCAATTTGTTTGATATCATAATTAATAATAGGCTCTTTATGTTTTAAAATTAAACCAATTAAAAAATCAAGTTGTGTAACTATACTATTACTTTTAACATCAACTTTTGCTTGATTAGAAAAACAAATAATAGATATAAAAAATTTATCATCTAATTTAACTAAATTTGATAGAGCTTTTATATGACCATAATTTTGATGAATAGGGTTTAAAAAATAATTTTTATTTCTTCCTAAATATTGACACCACTTATTATTATATTCATATCCTTTTATTAATCCGTAATAATTCTTCATCTCAATAACAAAAATACCAAATTCTGATAAAACTAAATGATCAATTTGATGAGTACCATATTCATCCTCTATCATAATATCGTTTAATACAATATATTTATCTTTAGGTAATTTAGATAATTCTAATTTAGTCCAAAATTCACCCATAACACCTCTAAACTTTGGATAATATATATTTAATAGAATAGTTAAAATTATTAAAATTATCAAAATTGACATAATATCACATCCTAACTCAAATATATACTATAACTTCATTACATTTAATTACAAGTTAACTTATCTATATTGTATACAAAAAATATACACATGTCAATTATTTACTACCACATAAAAAAGCTTTAATTACTAAAGCTTTATCTAAATTGGCAACAAGAACCACATTGTTGATTTGTAATTACATTTTCTTCACTACAAGTATATCGAGGTTGATATGTATGACGATAAATATGATTATTAATTATTTTAGTATTAATAGGGCATACATGTTTATGTCCTTTTTTGATAGATTTTATTTCTTTGTTTATAATAGAACAGAGGAAATACTTGCACTTATAAGAATGTCCATACCACCATCTTATGCTAAACTATTATAATATAATTCTAACCACATTTATTAAAACTAACCTTAATATTTATCATTTTATCTTCAAATATTTCAATTCTATCAATTAAATTAATTATTAATTCTCTATTAGGCTCTTCCATAGTTAAAAATTTATTAATATATTCTATTATAAGTTTATTTTTAGACTCTTCGTTAATATTATCATTAATGCTATTATTTAATTCATTATACTTTTTTTGCTTTATATTTAGTTCCCACTCTAATTTTATTTTTACTCTTTCAAATTGTTTTTCAGTTATTTTTTTATTTAATTTATCAATATAAATAATATCTAAATTATCATTTATTTGTTTTATGTCATTAGTTAATATTTCTAATTCTTTTTTATTATTAACATTATTATCTTTATTTATATTATTTAATACAGTATTTTTAATTTGATCTTTATTAATATAATTCAAACACATATTAGTTAATGATTTAATTATTACTTTTTCTAATTTATCATAATTATTTGAGTGAGTTGTACATACATGATATTTCATATAAGTTCTATAATAATTACATATAGTATAACATCTATTATCTTTTTTTCTTCTTGGTGCAATAGAGATTCTATGATTACAATTACCACAGTATAAAAGTCCATCTAATAAATGGTTTTCTTTCTTCTCAAATCTTGCTACATTTTTAGGTATTCGTTTTTGTACTTCATAAAAAGTTTCTTTATCGATAATAGCCTCATGTGTATTTTCTACAATTATATATTCATTTGGATTATTTTTAATAACCTTTTTAACCTTATAATTAACTTTACTTCTTCTATTTTGTACCATATCACCAATATACATTTGATTAGTTAAAATATCCTTTATTGTTTTAGGATGCCATTTTCCATATTTTATAGTTTTATTATTTTTCCATTTGAAACTATAATACCAAGCTGGTGTTTTTACACTTTCATTAGTTAATTGTTTTGCTATTTTAAAAAATGATAATCCATCTAAACACATATCAAATATTCTTTTAACTACAAGTGCTTGTTCAAAATTCACAACTAAATGATTTTTATCATTTGGATCTTGTTTGTACCCAAATGGAGGTCTACTTCCAACAAACTTTCCTTCCTTTTGTTTTGCTCTTAAACTTGATTTAATTTTTTTAGATATATCTTTAGCGTACATATCATTCATTATAGCTTTAAATGGTGTAATATCATTATTAGAATTATCTAAAAATGTGTCTATATTATCAGTAATTGCAATATATCTTACATTATGTTCTGGAAAATATTTTTCAATTAAATTACCAGTACCAATATAATCTCTACCAAGTCTAGACATATCTTTAGTAATAACCATATTAACTCTACCAAGTTCAATATCATTTAATAGTCTATTAAAATCAGGTCTATCAAAATTAGTACCACTATATCCATCATCAATATAAATATCATAAACTCTTAAATTATTTTCTTTTACAT
>CALVVX010000064.1 GCA_944364015.1 uncultured Bacilli bacterium
ACTTGGAACGAATATCATCCAATAATTAAAGCTGCATTATTGCATGGAGAATTGGTTAAAATACATCCATTTGTTGATGGTAATGGAAGAACATCAAGATTACTTATGAATTTAGATTTAATGAATAGTGGATATAATCCTGTAATTATAAAAAAAGAATCAAGATTAAAATATTATGAAGCTTTAGATAAGGCACATACTACTGGTAATTATACTGACTTTGTTAAGTTGGTTACTAAATTAGAAGTTGAGATGTTAAAGAAATATTTAGAATTATTATAATTTAATATAAAATTTATAAAGAAAGTAAATTAGTTATATAAAAAAATATTCAATAATGTGTTATAATAAGTGTCAAAAAGTGAGGTGTAATATATGAATATTGAATGTGATGGTAAAGTTTATAATCCGCTAGGTGGTGGGTCTTATGTTTTTGAAAAAGATATTACAAATTTTTTGCTTCAAAAATTTTCTAAAAATAACATCGTGATAAGTATAGGTGCTCAACCAAATAGTTCCCCACATTTCGGAACATTGATTGTTTTTTCTACAGCTTTTTCATTAGCAAAAAAATGAAAGAAATTAATCCCAATTTAAATGTCAAAGTATTATTTGAAGTTGTAGATACGGCGCCAAGTGAAACAATTGAAATAAACGGGGTTAAATATCAAAGAAGTTTGAAAAATACTGGAAAAATTAATAATAATTTTAATGATTACATGGAAATATTAGATTATTTTAAAGCTATAGACAATGTTGATTATTTAATTAGATTCCAGAGTGAATTTAATAAACAACCATATATATATCCAATAGTGAAGAAATTAATTGAAAAACAAGATGATATTTCTAAAATTCTTGATCCAAAATACAAAAATTTAAGAGTTAGAGTTGCTTGCCCCTTTTGTGGACTTGCTGACAAAAATAGTTTAACTACTAAATTTGTTGGTGAAAATATATATTCTTATTGCCCAGAACATGGCGAGTATATTACTAACATTAAGAATCAAAGTGATAAATTAGAATATAATACTCCTGTTAGAAATTTAGTTAGGGCAATTGCTTATGGAATGCATAATATGGATGAAAACCAAGAATATCAGATTATGCGAATTACCGGTAGTGATTATGCTGGATTTTATCAAGAAGAATTATTATACAAACCAGCTGCATTGTTAGGTTTTCCGGTAAATAATTTGCCTTCTATACTATATACACCGCTTGTATTAGACTGGTCAGGTGCAAAATTATCAAAATCTTTATATGTTAAAGAAGGTGATTATAGTGATTTGCCAGCTTATCTTATAAATTATGAATATTTAAAAAATTCCAAAGGTATTGAAGCATTAGATGTTATTCACAATATAACTGACGAATGGATAGAAAAACCATATTTATTATTTAGAAATTATTCAATATATTATTTTAAAAAGGAGTTTGAAGAATATGAAAAAAGCAATATACATCAGCATAAAACCAAAGTTTACAAAAAAGATTGAAACCGGTGAAAAAGATCATGAATTTAGAAAATACATTCCAAAAGAAGCAATAGATACTTTGTTTGTATATGAGACTGTGCCAACTTGTCAATTAAAATATATAATAGAACTAGAAAAGATAGTGGAGTATCCTAATAAAATAAATGAATTAGGATATGGTAATGCAGATTTTAATGCTGGATTAAAACAATCAAAATATGCTTATGAGATAAAGCATGTTGATTTGTTAGAAAATCCAATAGGATTAAAAGAACTTAAAGATGTTTATGGATTTGCACCACCTCAAAGTTATGCTTATGATGATAGATATGTAGAATTAACTAATGATATAAAATTGGCTAAAGTTAAGAGGTTAATATAACATGGAGTATTGTTTTGATATAAATAATAGAGCTTTTAAAGCAATAAATGAAAGAAGAAAAAGAGTAGAGATAAGAGCAACAAAAGTAGGAAAAAATCATTTTGATTATTCAAAATTAAAAGAAAATGATATTATTAATTTTAAATCATTTGAAGGTGAAACATTAAAGTGTATAATTGGAGATGTTAATTGGTATAATTCTATTGAGGAATTATTAATAATGGAAGGTACCAGATATACCTTATCATCTACTAATGATTTTAGTGAAGGTATAAAATCAATAAATAGTTTAAATGGATATGAAGAAGCAATAAAAACAAATGGGGTATATGCTATACATATAACACCAATAAAATAACCACACTTTGACCATCGCGAGGCACTACAAAAGTGTGATAAAATTATCTAAATGGTTTGAAAAAAATGTGATAAATAATAGTATATTTCTTTCAAAAGTGTGATATAATGTTACTAAAGGAGATGGTACTATGAAAAGATTTATAACAGATAAACTAATTAATTGGAAAAATAGTAAAGATAGAAAACCTTTGATTTTAAAAGGTGCAAGACAAGTTGGTAAGACATATATTTTAAAAGAGTTTGGTGAAAATTATTATGAAAATGTGGCTTATTTTAACTTCGATCATGATGATGGACTAGCTGAACTATTTTTTAATACCAAAGATCCTAAAAGAATTATTGAACAATTATCTTTAGCGAATGGAAAAAAAATAAATCCTAGTACTACATTAATTATATTTGATGAAATACAAGAATGCCCTAATGCATTAAATTCTTTAAAATATTTTTGCGAAGAAGCAAGTGAATATCATGTTGCTTGCGCAGGTTCACTACTTGGAATAAGACTTTCAAAAACTTCTTTTCCAGTTGGTAAAGTAGACTTTTTAAATTTATATCCAATGACTTTTAGTGAATTTCTAATTGCTGATGATTCAAAAAACTTAGTTGAAGTTATGAAACAAACTAGAGAAATAAGAGAAATTCCTAAATTGTTTGAATCTCAATTTATTGAAAAATTAAAGATTTATTATATAATTGGTGGAATGCCAGAGGTAGTATATAGTTGGGTAAACGATAAAGATATAGAAAAAGTTAATAAGATTCAAAAAAACATTTTAGATTCTTATGAAAATGATTTTTCAAAGCATACAGATGCAAGTGAGGCAAATAAAATATCATTAATTTGGAATGGAATACCATCACAGTTAGCAAAAGAAAATAAAAAATTTGTATATCAAGTAGTCAAAGAAGGAGCACGTGCCAGAGAATATGAAGGAGCTTTAAATTGGTTGAATGATGCTAATTTAATATCTAAGTGTTATTTAGTTAATAAATGTGCATTTCCTTTAAAAGCTTATCATGATTTATCTGCTTATAAGATTTATATGAATGATGTTGGACTTTTAAGAAGAATGTCCAATTTAGATAGTAGAATTGTTTTAGATGGTAATAGACTTTTTGAAGAATTTAAAGGTTCATTTACTGAAAATTATGTTGCTAACGTGTTAAACTATTTATTGGATGAATCACCTAATTATTATACTTTTGATAGAAATGAAATAGATTTTGTAATACAAAGAAATAATAAAATAATTCCTATAGAAGTAAAATCAGATAAAAGTACTAATCATAATAGTTTAACAAAATATAATGCTAAAAATGATAATGAAGTATCATTTAGATTCTCATTAAATAATTTAAGTAAAGATGGTAAAATAATAAACATTCCACTTTATTTTATAGAGTATATTAATGAGTTGAATGTAGATTAAAAGAAAGTAGGAGAAGTATATGGATAATAAACTTAATAATATGTTACAAGAATTTTTAAAAAATAATAACGTTGAAAATATTGATGAAGCAAACGGAAAATTGCAAGAATTTATAAAATTGTACAATAATGGAGAAATAGAGTATAAAAATACCCCATTAGATGATGCTTATGAATTATTAGAAGAAGCACAACATGCTGCAAGTGAAAAAGAAGCAATAAATTTAGCTAAAAAAGCATATAAAATTAGTCCAGAATGTTTTGATGCAATTATATTTCAGTGTGACTTAGAAGAAAATGGAATAAAAAGAATGAAACTATTAGAAGCTGGTTTAGAAACTGAAAAAAATAGGTTAACAAAAGAAAAATATTTTGATAAAGAAAATATCGGACATTTTTATGGTATATTTGAAACAAGACCGTATATCAGAGGTTTAGTTATTAAAGCTGAATACCTTTTAGAAGAAGGAAAAATTAGTCAAGCAAAAAATGTATGTAAAGAAGTTTTACGATTAAATGAAAATGATAATATGGGTGCTAGATATTTACTTATGGCTATATATGCAACATTAGAAGAAGAAAATGATATGTTAAAATTGTATAAAAAATATCCAGAAGAAGATATGGAAATGTTATTCCCTTTATTTGCGTTATATTATAAGTTAGGCAATGATAAAAAAGCAAAGGAATACTTAAAGAGAGTAGATAAATGCAATTCAAATTTAATTAAATTCTTTAAAGGAACTTTAAAACGTAGTGAAAAGGTATCACCTGGATATTACAGTAGGGGAGATTCTTCAGAAATATTTATGTATTTAGAAAGATATGATTATTTGCTAATTACAATGCCTAGACTTCATGAATATATAATAGAAAATTTAATGAAAAACAAATAATTTATAGGTGATATTTTAATGAGTAATAATGAATATACAATAGCAGATGTTTTAATGAATATCCATGATAATGAATGTGTATTTTTGAAAACTGATACAATGGAAATAGTAAACCCTTTAGATTATTTAAAGAAATACTTACCAGATAATCCAACAGACAAAGATTATGAAAAACTTCCATCTAAGGCTTCACTTAACATATATGCATTGCCTAATTATGAGTTTATAAATCATAAAGAAATTATGTCAGAGTTTGTTAAAAATATTTGGGATGATAAACAAATAAGACAGGAATTATTTTATATATTAAGAAATCATAATTATATGGATAAATTTTATGAATCTTTAAAAAGACATAATTTATATGAAGAATATAGGGATTATTCATCAGATTACTATCATTATGTATTTAATGAATGGTGTAAAGAAAAAAATATAAAATTTTAAAAGAAATTTAACTACACAATGACCATCGCGAGGTGGCGAAGGTGCAGAAATAATTTATGCTTTAAGAAATAATGAGACTTTATCTAAATCAATTTTAGAAGAAATAGAAAAAGAAGGACAAAAGGTAAGGAGATATTATCAGAAAACATTACCAAATAATCAAAATAAAGATTATTATTATATAATTAGAGAAACCGAACCTGCTGAATCTATTTTAATTGAATATGGTTTTATAGATAATGTAAATGATGCCAATAGATTAAAAGAAAACTATGAAAGATATGCTGAAGCAGTTGTTCGTGCTATCGCAAATTATATTGGTGTACAATATGAAGCACCCGAATTACAAGATGAATATATTGTAAAAAAAGGGGATACACTATATTCAATTGCTAATAGATTTGGTATATCTGTAGATGAATTAAAACGTATTAACAATTTAACGAGTAATACGTTAAGTGTAGGTCAAATATTAAAATTGAAAGATGAGAAGAATAAGAGAGAA
>CALVVX010000065.1 GCA_944364015.1 uncultured Bacilli bacterium
AATACCTTTTTTATGATTAACATCAAGTGTTGCTTGATCATTAGTATAAGCATGAATTGTACTCATATATCCTTTTACAATATCAAAATTATCATCTAATATTTTTAAAACTGGAGCTAAACAATTAGTAGTACAAGAAGCAGAAGAAATTATTTTCTCGCTTCCATCTAATATATCATCATTAACATTATAAACAATAGTCTTTAAATCTCCTTTCGCCGGAGCAGAAATAATAACCCTTTTAGCGCCACTATTTATATGAGACATAGATTTATCTAAGCTAGTAAATAAACCACTACATTCAAATACTAAATCTATATCATATTTACCCCATTCTAATAAAGAAGGATCTTTAGAAGAAAATACTAATATCTTCTTTTCATCAACATAAATAGCATCATCACTATAAGTAATATTTTTTTTATATAATCTATGATTAGTATCATATTTAAGTAAATAAGCTAAATCCGAAGGTGAAGATAAATCATTAATTGCAACTACTTCAAAATCACTATCTTCTTCCAATATCCTAAATACTAATCTTCCAATTCTTCCAAAACCATTAATGGCTACTTTCATCTTTATCACCTCAACTTTAATTTTTATTCAAAATAACTACCACCAATAAATTCTCTTAAAATAGATACATCTGGTATACTATCACTTGGAATAGGAAGTACATATTTTAACAAATCAAGTAATCTACAAGCAGTAATGTGTTCACTGCTATCTTCCTTAATTGAATATAAAAGTGGTTCAACATAAGTTTTTAAAACACCCAATTCATAAGCTAATGAAGAATTAAATATTACATTAGCACTATCTTGAAAAGGAAAAACATATTTTTCTTCTCCATTTCTAACATTTTCCCACCATTTTAATGTATGTTCTGGAGAATAACCACGAACACGATTATCGCGAACAATACGACGAAGTAATCTAACATCAGTCATACTAATACGATTATCATCATCTATATTAACAAAACAAAGTGGACTAATATATATTTTATACTTAAATTTAGCATCAATATTTCTAAGTAATTCATCATTTAAAGCATGTAAGCCCTCAATTACTAATATGGCATCCTTATCCATCTCAATAGTCTTATTAAAAATTTTCTTACCACTTATAAAATCAAAAGTAGGAGTTACCACTTTAGAACCTTTTAATAGTTTTTCTATCTGAGTATTAAACAACTTAATATCAATAGCCCTCAAACTCTCATAATCATAATTACCATTTTCATCTAAAGGAGTATCTTCTCGATTTAGAAAATAATCATCTAAAGATAATTGATATGGCTTCATACCTAAAGTTTTTAAATACAATGATAACTTTTTAGAAGTAGTAGTTTTACCAGAAGAAGAAGGTCCTGAAATTAAAATAACTTTAATATCATCTTTATTTAAACTAATACCCTCTGCAATAGTAAGTAATTTATAATCTTGTATCATTTCAGATAAATGAATAATTTCTCCTGCATTATTATTAATAATAGCTTCATTTAATTCTCCTAAATTACTTATATTAAGTAAATTAGCCCAATTAGAATATTCTTCTAATGAATTAAAATAATGTTCATGATGTGTATATTTTTTAACTCTACCATTATCATAAATTGAAGGAAATCTAACTACTACACCACGATCTTCTAATAAGGTTAAATCAAAATATTTTAAAACACCACTATCACTTGGTAAATTACCTAAAATATAATTATAAGTACCATCAAACTTATACAAAGTAATAAAATTAGAATTATCATAAGATAAAGTTTTTACCTTATCTTTTTTCTTTATACTATTAAAATACTCAATAGCCTCACTTTTACTAGTTTCTATTTTCATAAAAGGAATAGACTTTTTAACTTTATCTTTCATAACATCTTTAATTTTAGCTAAACTATCGCTATCTAACTTATCACTAACAACTTGACAAAAAATACCACGATCAATAGAATGTTTAACTTTAATAACAGCACTTTTACCAAGCACTTCTCTAGCACTAACTACAAACAATAATGTAATTCCTTTTTCATATATTTTATTACCTATATCACTATTAATATCATATAAAATTAAAGTACCACTTTTAGTTAAAACATCATCATAACTAATAATATTATTTCTATATCCACCACAAATTATATCAAACTTATAATTTCTCTTAACATCATTTATAACTTCGGATAACTTTGTTCCTTTAATATATTCTTTTTTAGTACCATCTTCAAACGTAATAACAATTGTTTCCATTTTTTATCAGCTCCTATTATAAATTATACTACAATTTTTATATTTTTTACTAAAAACCTGGTTTATTTAACAATTTAAACATATTTCTCTTATATTCTTCTACTCCAGGTTGATTAAAAGGATTAACATTCATCAACATAGAAGAAATTGCACACGAATATTCAAAGAAGAAAATAAGACTACCCAATTCAAATTCATCTAATTTATCTAATAAAATAACAAAATTGCTAACATCAGCACTAAAATGAGCAGTGATAGTTCCTTGCATAGCCATTTTATTAATATAATTTATAGACTTTCCTTCTAAATAATTTATATTATCCATATCATCTTCTTCATGTTTAATAATTAAATCATCTTCACAATCCACAAAAATAACAGTTTCAAATAAATTTCTTCTACCCTCTTGTATATATTGACCCATTGAATGAAGATCAGTTGTAAAATCCAAATTAACAGGAAAAATACCTTTATTGTCTTTACCCTCACTTTCTCCAAATAATTGTTGCCACCATTTAGAAAAATAAGAAAGACGCAAATCATAATTAGATAAAATTTCTATAAAATTATTTTTATTATATAAAATATTTCTACTAATCGCATAACGAAAACACTCATTATTTAAAACATCTAAATTTCTGTATTTTAAATATGCTTCCTTTGCACCATTAATTAATTTCTCTATATCAACACCACTACAAGCAATTGGCAATAATTGAGCAGCAGTAAGAAGAGAATATCTACCTCCAATATTATTAGGAATAACAAAACTAGTATAACCACATTTATTTGCCAAATTACGAAGTGCTCCTTTAGTAGAATCAGTAGTTATATAAATTCTATCCTTAAAATCATTATATCTACTTTCTAATATTTCTCTAAAAATACGAAAAGCAATTGCTACTTCTGTTGTAGTACCAGATTTAGATATAACATTAATAACAAAGTCTTTATCTTTAATATAATCAATAACACTTTTAATATAATTAGAACATAAATTAAAACCAACATAAATAATTTCTAATTTTTTATCAGATAAAGCACTATCAACTGCTCGAGCACCTAAATAAGAGCCCCCTATTCCTATTACTAATAAAACCTCTGCTTGTTTTCTAATTTTTAAAGCTGTATTTTTTATTCTATCTATTTCACTTTTATCTATTCCAACATTTAACCAACCAACAAAATCATCATCTTTATCTTTTCTACTTTCTAAATTATCAACAATAGATTTTACTTTATTAGAATAAGATAATATTTCATTCTCATCTACATTAACATTATCAAATAAAACTCTCATATAGCCTCCTAATTATTAATACCGTGATGAACTGGAGTAGTATTGGATTTTAATATATCAAAACGATAACCATTATTAATTGCATAAGTAATGATACTATCTAAAGCCATATAAGTAGCATTATGAGAACCACTATCATGCATAAGTACTACATTAGCTTTATTATGAGATAGACCATTAATAACATTCTTATAAATATTAGAACTATTATAAACATCTGATCCAGCATCATTAGAATCAATATTCCAATCAAAATAATTATAACCACGATTAACAACTTCATTAGATAAAGTACTCATAATACCAATAGAATAATTACGACTAATAGTATTAGAACTACCTCCTGGAAATCTAATAATTTTAGAATGAATACCAATAATATTATAAACAGCATTATCTATTTTAGATAAATCAAGAAAATAATTATTAACACTACTATATACAGTACTATACTCATGAGTATAAGTATGAAGACCAATAGAATGCCCACTATTATATGCTCTTTTCAAAATATTAGGATAATTATTAACATTATTAGTAACAAAAAAAGTTGCCTTAATTCCATATTTATCTAATAAATCCAAAATACTACTAGTAATATTACTAGGTCCATCATCAAAAGTCAAATAAATAACCCCATTACCAACACCAGTATAAACAGGTCTATTAATAACATTAACTTTTCTTTTAATCATATTAGAATTACCTGCCTTATCACTAACTAAATAAGTAACTTCATAACTACCTATTTTACTAGTATCAACCTTATTAGTAACAGAAACATTCTTTGTAATATCTCCATCACAATTATCAGTAGCACTATAACCTAATTCATTATAACTAGAATTAAGATAAATACTAATTTCACTATCTCCTTTTAATTTAATAACAGGTTTCTCTTTATCAACATAATTAATCTTTCTAATAACTTCAGCACTATTACCAGAACTATCACTAACCCTATATATAATTTCATTATCTTTGTTTATAACTTCTACTTTATCTGTAATATCTTTATCATAATCATCAATTGCCTTATATCCATCTTCTACATATTCACAATTAGGACATACATTAACCTCATTACCATTAACAAGTTCAATAACAGGACTAGTCTTATCTACTACATTAACTTCCTTTTTATTATGAATAGTAAAAGGTCCAAACTTAAGCTCATAATTAATCTCATAAATACCTAATTTAGAAGTATCTACATTACTATTAACTTCTACTTCATCTGTATAATCATAAAATAAAGATGAAGCTCTATATTCATCATTAAAAGAAGAGTTAAAAGAAACAACAATCTCTTTATCTATATCAATATGAGGAATAGATATAATAACCATAATAGGAAGTAAAATTGTCAAAAAAATAATTAAAAACTGCATTAATCTCTTCATATTATCACTACCATAATAATTTTAGCATTAATAAATAAAAAAAACAAGTAACTATTCTAATCTTTACAATTAAATAAAAAAAACATAGAAATATCTATGCTTTATTTTCTAAATTTAATTCTATCTTATTTACTTTATAATCTTTATCAACTACATTTAATTGAAGATTTTTAACAAATAAAGTAGCTTTTAAATCCTTAATTGATTTTTCTATTGCATTTTTCAATTCTTTATTAACATCTAAAATTAAAGTCTTAATTGGTGTTTTTAAAGAAACATTATTATTAGTTTTTTCTCCTCTTGCAATACTAATAATTTCAATAATTTGATCTCCTAATTTTATTTCTTCATCAAAACTATTATTTAACTTTTTAATCTCTGTTAAATGAATTGATTTATTATCATGATATAATTCTTGATAAATTTCTTCAGTAATAAATGGAAAATAAATACTAAAATCTTGCAATAATTTATAAAGTAAAGTATAAACTGTTTTTTGTCCGGAATATCTTGCCTCATTA
>CALVVX010000066.1 GCA_944364015.1 uncultured Bacilli bacterium
GGATCTTCTGGTGGTAGTTCTACTGGTGGCGGATCTTCTGGTGGTGGGTCTTCTACTACTTCAAAGACTTTATATTATGAACATGTTAAGGTAAATAAAGTTTATGGTAATTGGCAAACAGATAGAATTAGTGGTTCTAATGTAGAGACTAAAACTGAAAAAAGAACGATGAATACATATTGTAAGTTAGTTACTAATGATTATTATGCTATTGGATATTTAACTAGATATGTATCAAGTGGTGTTTATAGATTTACAATTAGATTAAATGATGTTCCTTCTAATACTACTTATTTGGCATTTTTAACTAAGGAATTTTATAATAATAATTCATCATTATATAGCTCTCATTCTAGAACTTCTTCTAATGTAACATTTATTACTGGAGGAGCATATACTTCTATTCCTAGTGGTAATTCTCTTAAGAATAGCTCTTTAAAATCTAATAATATTCAATTAGTTTTAGCTTCATATTATAAATCTGGTAATTATGTTAATGTTGATTATGTTATTAGATTAAATAATGTAAGTGGAGTTACTCCTTATCAAAATTTATACTTTATTCCAATGCATTTTAAAATTCAATATCGCAATGAAAATTCATGTGTAACTGATTTGGCTTCAAATGCTTCTAGGTATAATGGATATACTGTTAAGAGTAGTTCTACAGCAAATGTTACTTTATATCGTTCTTATACATATAAAAGAGATTATAATAATGTTAAATGGTCCACTAGTAAGTCTTTAAGTGGATATGAGGCTACTGGTAGGACTCAATGGAGATAACTTGTGTTATCTCTTTTTACATATATTTATTATTTTTGTTGATATTAATAATGGTGATTATATGTATTATATTAATTCTTTTTTTGTATATTCTGTTTTAGGTTTTATTATGGAATCTACTTTATATAAAATTTTTTCAATTGATAATTATAGTGGCTTTTTATCTGGTCCAATTACTCCTATTTATGGGGTGGGGGTATTAATTATTTTATTTATCAATAAATATTTAATTGAGAAAATAAATACTAATCATTTTTTTAAATTAATTATTAGTTTTTTTACTTTTGCTATTTTGTTATCTTTAATAGAAGCATTAGGAGGCTATCTTTTAAAAAGTTTATTTGATATAGAACTTTGGAATTATACTAATAAAAAATATAATATAGGTAGTTATATGTGTTTAGAGTTATCTTTTATTTGGGGTTTGTTTAGTTTATTATTTATATATGTTATTAGGCCTTTTATGGATAAAATAATAAAAAAAATTCCTAGAAAATTTAGTTATATATTTATTATTTTATTTATTATTGATATATTTTATTCAGTTATTTTTAAATATTAAAATAACATAATTTCACATATTCTTTTGATATTTATTTGTTTTTTTTTATATATAATGGATTACGAAAAGAGGTGATAGATGAAAATATATAGATAGAATTAATAAAAATCTAGAAAATAAGAACAAATAGTGATATACTTATACTAAACTGGTGGTGATAGTATGTTTACAATAGTCTTGGTGGAAGACGAGTTAGACTTAAATAATCTTATCAAAACCTATTTAGAGAAGGAAGGCTATAAGGTAATTAGTTTTACAAAGGGTGCCGATGCGATTGAAAATATAGATATTAAAGCTCATTTGTGGATTTTAGACATTATGCTATCTGATGATATAAGTGGTTATGATATTATAAAAAAAATACATGAAACTAATGATATGATGCCTGTAATTTTTACTTCTGCAAGAGATAAAGATTTAGATAAAATAATAGGTTTAGAGCTTGGTAGTGATGATTATTTAACTAAACCATATTCACCTAAAGAACTAGTACTTAGGGTTAATAAAATAATTAAGCGTGTTTATGATAAAAAATTAACTAAATTAGAATACAATGATTATATAATTGATGTTGATAAGAGAACTGTTAGTATTAATGATAAAGAAATTGTTTTGACGACATTAGAATTTGATCTTCTATATATGTTTGTTACTAACAAAAATAAATCTTTTTCAAGGGATGATATACTAACTAATATCTGGGGGGAAGATTACTTTGGTAATGATAGAGTAGTAGATGATTTAGTTAGGAGACTACGTAAAAAGATGCCTAAATTAAGTATTAATACTATATATGGGTTTGGTTATAGATTAGTATGAGACAAAAGAAGACATTAACAGAGCAATTATTTTTAATCTATGTATTAGTAATTAGTATACTTATTATATCACTTGGATTAGTCCTTCCTAAAACTTTGCTTCCAATTTATGAAGAAAACCTTTATAACTATTTAAAACAGCCACTGGAATTTGTTGAAGATGATATTGGTAATAATACTATTGATTCAGAAATTGTATATATATTTATTGATAAAGATAATAATGTTCTAGTGTCTGGTAATATTAGTTCAGTTATGAAAACTGATGATGTAAAAACTATTTTAACTAAAATCAATAATGATTATGGAAAGTTTAAATTTAAGATAAATACTTATTATTATAATACTACTAATACTGTTGATGGTACTAAAATTGCCATAACTAATGATAAATATATTAGTGAGATGCGTAAAGATGTATTAATTAATATTGCTATAGTCGTGGGTCTTACTTTTATAATTGTGTCTTTCTTATTAATTAGTTGGTCTAATGGATTAGTTAATAGAATTAAGAAATTAAAATACAATGTTGATAATATAGACAATGATCATTTTAGAAATGATATAAATAGTAATTATGATGATGAGTTGCATACTTTAGATGTAGCAATTAATAATATGAGAAACTATTTAAAGGAACAAGAAGAGTATAAAAATCAAATGTATCAAAATATTTCACATGATTTTAAGACTCCAATTACTGTTATGAAAGCATATGTGGACGCTACTGAAGATGGTGTAGAGACTAAAGAAAAAGCGTTAGAAGTAATTAAAGAACAATTAAATAAATTAGAGATAAAAGTTCACTCCTTATTATATCTAAATAAACTTAATTATTTTAAAGAAAAAAAAGAAAATATGAATATAACGCATGATGTTAGTTTAACTATTAATGCTGCTGTTGATAAGTTTAAAATTACACGTCCTGATGTTGAATTTAATGTTGAAATTGACAAGAAGGGTAAAGTCTTTCGTGGTAGTGCTGATATGTGGGAAGCAATTATTGATAATATATTGAATAATTTTATACGTTATGCTGATAAGAAAGTGTTTATAAATGTAAAAAATAATAAAATAATTTTATACAATGACGGTCCAAAAATAGATGATAATGTATTAAATAACATATTTACTCCATACGAAAAAGGGGTCAAAGGTGTCTTTGGCTTAGGACTTTCCATCGTCAAAAAAACACTACACTTTTTAAATTATGATATTGATATTGAAAATGACAAGAAAAAAGGTGTCAGATTCATTATTAAAGAAAAAAAATAACCTACAGAGTTTATCTTTGTAGGTTTATTTAATAATAATTACTAGTTTGAGTGACTATCAATATGGTGCGTGAGTTATACACGTTTGGAAATTTTTTAGAAGGTTAATTTCTAAAAATACATTATAATTTATCATAACGAGTCCACATTCTTAAAATAAATATTTCTTTTTTATTCTCATCTATCTCATATACTAGCCTATGTTGATAACTTATTCTTCTTGAACAAAGACCATTTAAGTTTCCTTTTAGTTTTTCATATGTTGGTGGTGTTTGATAAGGATCTATTGCTATTAAATCTAGTAATTCTTTTGCTTTACTTTCAAGTCCAGCTTGTTTTAATAATTTTTTGTCTTTATCGGCTAATTTAGAAAATATTATTTTGTATTCTACCATTTTTCACCTTTTTTATAAACAGTGCAATTATTTTTATCTTCTTTCCTAGCATCATTGATAGAGTCTACAAAGCCAGGTATAGAATTTAAATAAATAGTTTCTTCTATATCTCGCCAATCACTTTCTGATAACAATATAGCATTTTCACCTTTATTGTTAATTATATTGATTGGATTAAAGCCTTTATTTACATCAGAAACTAATTGAAATAAATTTTGTCTAGCATTAGTTATATTTATAGTATTCATATTTTCACCTCAGTTACATTATAACGTACTTTTTTATGTACGTCAATACTTTTTATATTATTATATGTCAAAATAAAAAATAAATACATAAAAAACTCAAACTTTTATAAGTTCGAGTGATTATCAATCTGGTGCCGTTGAGGAAGTTATCTACAACTTTTACCAAAGTTAATTGATGTTTGAATCAACCATTAATTCCTAAATTATAATAATTATCTAGTTTTACCAGAAATATTTTTCTTTGCTTGCTCATTAATTGCTAATTGTTGAAGTGTAGCTATTAATTCACTTGTTTCAACTGGCGTAAAATCACCATTTGTTTCCTTAATATATTTAGTAATCATTTCAGCTTTATTTGTTTGCTCAAACACCCCAAACGCACCCATTAAATCTTTAACTATATGTCCATATTGTTCTTCTAATTCGCAAAACCTTATTGCAGCAGCTATTGATGGGCTATAAGTATCCTTAACTGCAGAAGCTAATTCACATGAATCCAAGCCAACTCTTGGATTAGTTTTATAAGTACCGTTTGGATTAGCATAATCCATCAAATCACTTTCTACTAAATCCATTATTTGAGCTTCTGTTAAATCCCTAGTATCGACTCTAGTACCGTCTTTTTTTATAAGATAAGTTTCACATACTGTCATAGGAATTCCATGTGCTATCATAGCCCCCATACGATAATAAGCTTTTTCTTGTTCTATTTCTTGGGGTGTTTTAGTTCTAATATTAATCATTTCTTTCCTCCTTAAAAATATTATATCATATTTTTTAACTATTTTGTATTAATTTATTAAATTTCTATATCAAAGTCATCATGATCTTTGTGTTTATTATTTTCTTTATTCCAATCATAGTCATCTTTTATGTCAGTAATTGTTTTGTCACTAAATATTCCATGTTCGTATAAGTCCTTTGAAAATACCCAATAACCTTCACGTTCTTTGTCTTTTCCAAACATTTTATGTTTGATAAAGTTGACTAATCTACCAAATAAATCTTTAAAATAATCTACTAGTTCTTCAAGATGTTTATTATCTTTTTTTAACTCTTTAATCTCTTTATTTTTATTTTCAATATTTTTTGATAAAGTATCTACTTTAAGAGATAATGCTTCATTGTTTTCAGTTAGTATTTTAATTTTTTTTCTATTTTTCTCTAGTTCAGTATCAACATTATTTAAGGTAACTGATAGTTTTTCAGTTCGCTTAAAATCAGAGTTTGTTTTATCAACTTTATCAATATATTCTAAAATTTTATTTTTATCATCTTCGGAAATAGTATA
>CALVVX010000067.1 GCA_944364015.1 uncultured Bacilli bacterium
GTAAAGGGTGTTAGATATGAATAGTAGAATGGAAAAATATTACAATGATGATACACAAGAATATAGTCGTAGTAAGAGAAATTCTAATTTATATAAAGAAGTATATGGTAGTTATTCTTCTTTTGAACATTTACCTGTATCAGATAATGTAAGTGAGATAGATGCGGAAAAATTAAAAGAAATTGTAACTAGTAGAGAAGAATATCATAGAAGTAAAAATACTCAAATAAAGCAACAAGAACCTATTAAAAGATATGAAGAAAATAAAGTTTATGATATTAATGAATTAATTGAAAAAGCTAGAAAATCAAAACCAAGAGTAGTAGAAGAAAAAAAAGAACATATAGAAAGTTATAATTTTTTAAAAACATTAGAATCAAATGAATTGTTAAAATCTCAAATAAAAGAAGTAGTAAAAGAAACACCTGAAATTAAAGAAGAAAATATAATAACTAATAATATAGAAAAAACTAATACTTTATCTTTAGAAATATTATCAGACTTAAAACCTAGTGAAGATACTGTAGTAATGGAAGCTGTATCTAATAGTAAAACTACTAATAGTGATATTCCAATAGAACAAAGTATTATGAAAGAAGAAGAAGAAAAACCCTTTTACAGTGGTTCTTATAAATTTTCTAAAAAAGATTTTTTTGATGATGAATATAAAGAAAGTAAAAAAGGTAGTTCCTTTGCTAAAGCATTGTTAATAATAATTGTTTTGTCAATATGTATAACAGGAATATATTTTTTGATTGATTTTTTAGGATCAAGATAGGAGTGGGTAATATGTTAACTACAAGTAAATACGGGGGTCAAATTTATTACTAAAAACATATATTAATAAATGTAGTAGAATATTAAGAAAAAATACAAGAAATAAGTTCTATGTAAAATAGAATAATTTTGGTTCTTTGTCAAATAGTGTGGGTGAATAAAAATTCACTATGATAAAGTAACTGTTTTAAGAAGTTGAAAATTTAACAATTTTTAACTTCTTTTTCTTTTATATTAATTAATCCTTTACAAATCATAATTCTAGCTTTAAATCTAGTAAAAGACCTAAACCCAAAAGCAATTCTTTTTAACACTTTAATGAAATTGTTATTACCTTCAACATATCCATTATGGAAACCAGTATTGAAGGTATTTTTTATATATATGGCATATGATTTTAATGTTTTAATAGATGTTATCATATATTCAGAAATATTGTTATATTTCATATTTAAAGTTGATTCCAATACTTGTATATTATTGTTTTGAATGGCATATAATAAGTCTTGATATACTTGATATGTTTCTTCAAATTCTATATCAATAGATACTAGATAATCAACAATATCTTGTTCTGTAGTTAATTCTTTAAAACAAGGATATTTTTTCCAAGAAGAACAATTTAATTCCGATCTAGACTTCAATATGTTCTTCCAATATCTCTTTAATTTATTATAATTTTCTTTGCTTTTTTTCATAATTTTAATTCTTGTTTTGTTTAGTGATCTTGATATTAATTCAACTAAATGAAATTTATCAATTATTATTAAAGCGTTGGGAAACATTTTTTTTATTAATGATATATATGGAGTATACATATCAATGACAATAGCTTTAACATTAGATCTAGCATTTCTGGAATATCTAGAAAAGTATTTCATTAAATTATTTAGTTTTCTATCTTCAACAATATCAATAATTTTACCAGTTTTACCATTACACATTTGAAAACTCATCGCACCATCAGCACTTTTTACAGACTTAAATTCATCAAATGATAACACTTCTGGTAAAGAGTTTTTATAAACTTTATTATTTAATTGATAATAAGAATCTATAACTCTTTCAACTGTATTAGGAGAGACATTATTATCTATAGCAATATCTTTTTCGCTTTTTTTTTTCATTAAATCAACAGCAATAGAATGTTTAGTATTATTTGAAATATTACATCCATAATTAACAATATTAGAAGTACATGTAAAAGTTTTATTGCAATTATGACAGATATATCTTTGCTTATTTAGTGATAAAAATGTAGCAATTTTAGATACAGAAGGTATTCTTATTAAAGATTTTTTAAAACCATGTTTTTCAATACTATCATTATAACAGACTCCACATTTTGGGCAATATTCTGGAATATAAGTTAAATATCCTTGAAAAACAAGGCATCTTTTTCCTTTTATAATTTCTTCCTTTACATATTCTTCATAAAAATGTATGTTTTCATCTTTTAAATTTAGAGTTTTTAAGATATAATAATC
The DNA here is from genome assembly GCA_944364015.1 of uncultured Bacilli bacterium. Lineage (GTDB taxonomy): Bacteria > Bacillota_I > Bacilli_A > RF39 > UBA660 > CALVVX01. The sequence goes on from CALVVX010000067.1 coordinate 2,265, forward strand.
TTGAGACATTTAAATCAATTCCTTTCTTTGTGTTTTGTCAATTACATTGTATCATAGGAATTGTGTAATGTCTCTTTTTTTTAAAATAAAAATTGGTGAGAGTAATTTTACTTACCCACACCAAATATTATACAACCATAATTTTCTTGTATTTTTTCGTTTCTATTTAGTTAATTCTACACATTTTTTAATCAATTTGTGTTAAACTATGAAAAAATGGAGGAAAATATGAAAAAGAGCTATTTAATAATAATTAGTATATTGGGATTAATAACACTTGCAATGTATTCAACATATGCAATGTTTAGTGCTACAGTAGAAACAGAAGATTTTGTAAATTTAACAGCATCAAATATAGAATTAGATTCACAAATAGTAGAATATGAGAGAATTACTATAAAAGCAAAAGACAGTAAGATAATTGATTTTAATATAAATAATAATACTACTAGTAATTTATATTATGGAACATGGTATGAGATGGTAATACCAAATATTATTAATGATGATATAATTATAGCTAAATATGTAAATAGTGAAGATGATACATTTGGATTAATTAATTCAAATAGTTCTAAAAAAGTAACATTAGTAGTTAGTAATAATACAAATAGTAATATAACTATAAATATAGGAGTAGCTTATAGTAAAACTTCTAGTTTAAATTTACCAATAAATAGAGAATTAATAACAGGAGAATATGGAAACTTTAATTTAAGTTTAATGGTTAGAAATGGAAGTGTAAGTGGAGCAGTTAGTTTAACAAATATACTACCTAATAGTAGTTTTGAAAATACAGGATGGAGTGGTTGTTCTTATAATACTACTTATAAGAAATATGGAAGTTATTCATGTAGTTTAACTGGAACAACAGCAACTCCAGAAGTACTTGCAACAAATAATACTACAATTAATTTGAATAATACACATACATATTATTCAAGAGTAGAAGCATATCAAACATCAAAAACAGGAACACAAAGTTGGCAAACATATTGGCCAATCGCAGAACCATCATTTGGAAGTGTAGAATTTAAAGAGCCAAATAAGTGGAATTTATATAGTTTAATAGCAACAAGAAGTAGTTTTGGAAATGGAAATCAACAATTAAGATTTGATTATGATAATAGAAATAATAATGGAACAGTATATTATGATGGAGGAATGTTACTTGATTTAACAAATAGTTATGGATCTAATATACCAAATAAGGAAGAATTAGATAAAATACCATATTTTGAGGGTAATATATCATATAAAAATGAAGTAGTAAGTAGTAAAAGTAAAACTTATACTATTACACCAAGTAGTGGATATAAATTAGATAAAGTAGTATGTGATAATACTAATAATATAACTATATCAGGAAATAATGTAACAATAAATAATTTAACTAGTGATACAGTATGTGAAGTTAGTATGAAAACTAGTAATTTAGATACAAGTGGCGCAAATGTACCAAAACTCGTAGATAATATGATACCAGTAATGTATTATAATAATAACTGGGTAAAAGCAGATACAGATAATCCAAATGGAACATATAAATGGTATGACTATAATAGCAAACAATGGGCAAATGCAGTGTTAGTAAGTAGTACAAATAGAAATACCTATGTAAATGCTAATGCCGGAACAGTAATAGCAGAATCAGATGTACTTGCATATTATGTATGGATCCCAAGATATAAATATAAAGTATGGAATATAAATAAGGTAATAGGAACAGATAGTTATAATGCACAAACTACAGGAATAGATATAATATTTGAACAAGGAACAGCCTCAACTGGAAATATAAATTGTAATAATTACTCATTTGCAAGTGTATCAAGTTTTACAAGAAGTGAAACATGTAGTGGAAGTAATGGAGGATATTATACACATCCAGCATTTACATTTGGAGATACAGAACTAACAGGTATATGGGTAGGAAAATTTGAAAGTGCATCATCAAATCCAAGTGCTAGTTATGGTGGAGGCAATTCAACTACATTAACAATAAGAATAAAACCAAATGTAAATACATGGAGAGATAATCCGGTGGGTAATTTCTATACAGTAATAAAAAATATGCAAGCAAATGGAAATGAATATGGATTAAGTAGTGATACATCTAAAGTAGATTCACACATGTTAAAAAACATGGAATGGGGAGCAGTAGCATACTTAACAAATAGTGATTATGGAAGATGCACAAATGGTAGTTGTACAGAAATAGGAATAAATAATTATTATAGTGGAAGTGGCTCTAGTAGACAGTATAGATCTGGATGTGGAGCAAACCCAGGAAGTGGTTCTAGCAGTTCATGTAATGCATATAATACTTCAACAGGAATGTTAGCAAGTACCACAGGAAACATATATGGAATATATGATATGAGTGGCGGAGCATATGAATATGTAATGGGAAATATGTCAAGTGGAAGTGGAAGTTATACATATAATCAAAGTAATGCAGGAAATAACTTTAGTTATAGTAGTGCAACAGCTAAATATATAGATACATATGCATATGGAACAAGTTCCACTAATCAAACAGCTATGAATAAAGCAAGATTAGGAGATGCAACTGGAGAAGTAATGTTGACAGCTAATTATAATGGGGCATGGTATGGGGATTACTCGAGCTTCGTCTACTGGTCTTACCCGTGGTTCTACCGCGGTGGTTACTATGTCGATGGCTCTCGCGCGGGCGTGTTCTTCTTCTACAGCTACTACGATGGTGATGTTGGCATCAAAAGCTCGGCTCGTGCGGCTTTGCTTGCGTTGTAAACTTGGGTCTTGTCAAGTCTAGTGGTATAAATGTTAAAATAGAATGTCATAAAAAGATGGTGTCTTTTTTGTAGACACAGTTAAGTTAAAAAGGTCGTTTATAATCTAGTGTGTAAAATATAAAACACATTAGATTTTTTTATTAAGCAAAGTAAAAATGAAGAAATTAACAATGTATGAATGTTGTAAAAAAAGATTGGATGAAACATATTTAGTGGTATATGCTATTAAAAATGAAATTAATATGAAAAAAGACTCT
>CALVVX010000068.1 GCA_944364015.1 uncultured Bacilli bacterium
CTTGTATTTTTTCTTAATATTCTACTACATTTATTAATATATGTTTTTAGTAATAAATTTGACCCCCACATTTACTTATAGTTAACATATTATCACTACTTTCTTTATTTAATTTAATTTTATCATATTAGTTAATTTTTATCAAGCTATTTTTTTGCTATTAATTTATTAATCTTTATATTCTTATTTCTAAATTTTTCTTCATATTCAGTTAATATATTATCTTCATCAGACAAATTATTAGTCTTATATATAATTTTATAACCATATTCTTCTAAAGAAGAAATAGAAAAATCAAATAAATCTATATTATCACTCTTCATCTCAATTAATTTATCTTTTTTAAAAATATTATCATATTTTTCTAAAAAATTTCTACTAGTTAATCTTCTTTTCTCATGTCTTGCTTTAGGCCAAGGATCAGAAAAATTAAGATAAATTTTATCTATTTCATGATCAAAAATAGAATCAACATCAATTGCGTCCATTCTAATTAAAACTAAATTATCTAACTCATATTCATTAGATTTTTGAATAGCCCTAGCAATAACACTATCAAATTTTTCTATTCCAATAAAATTAATATTTGGATATTTTATTGCATTTTCTATAATAAATTTACCTTTACCCATTCCTATTTCTATATAAATAGGATTATTATTATTAAAATAATTATTCCAATTTCCTTTATAGTTTTTTATATCTGATAAATAATATTTACCACTGTTAATTATATCTTTAGCATTTTTAACATTCTTCAATCGCATAATATCACCATAGTCATTTTAACATATTTATATTGTTTTGCATATACTAAAATGAATAAAATATAAGGAAGTGATTTAATGTATAATAATATGATACCTTTTCCTAACATGATGCCTTTTAATATGATGCCAAATAATTATGATACTAATAATGAATTAAATAATAAAATAAACATACTTGAAAAACAAATAAAAAGACTAGACGAAAGAATTACTCGTCTAGAGGCTATTATAAATACAAATAACAATACTAAATTAGAAGACAATAACTCTATGTATATGATGTAATTATACTCCAGTATTTTTACCTTTTTTCTTTAAATAAATTTTTCTAATAAAATCAACTGGAATAACAGTTAAAGCAATTAAGAGCATAATAATAAATTCCATAATAGTTAAACCATTAGTTCTAAATATATTTCCCCCATAATAAATTAGATATATTTGAACTAAAATAACAAATGAAATAACAATTATAAAAGCTTTATTTTTATATATTTGACAGAAGAGATTCAACCTATGTGTTCTAGCATTAAAACTATTAAAAATAGAAATAAATATAAATAATGCAAAAAATGCTGTTAAATGATATATATCATTAGAAGAATATCTAAATAAGTTTTTAATAAAATCTAATTTTAAAAATAATATACATAATAAAGAAGAATAAATACCTGTAATAAATATTTCATTAATCATATAACTATTAACAATATTTTCATCTTTTTTCTTTGGATATTCTTCCATATATTCAACCTTTACAGGTTCATATGAAAAAGCAAGACCCGCGAGTGTATCCATTACCATATTTATCCATAACATCTGTACTACAGTAACAGGAGTAGCAATACCAATAAATGGACCAATTATAGAAACACTAACAGCACATAAATTAACAGTAAGTTGGAAAATAATAAACTTTCTAATACTTTTAAAAATAGTTCTCCCATATAAAATAGCACTTGCAATAGATTTAAAATTATCATCTAATATAACTATATCACTAGCCTCTTTTGCTACTTCCATACCACTACCCATAGCAAAGCCAACATCGGCTTTTTTTAATGCAAGAGAATCATTTACACCATCTCCTGTCATACCTACTACTAAATTTAACTCTTGAGATAATTTTATTAATCTACTTTTATCTTGTGGTAATGCTCTACTAACTACTTTTAAATTAGGAATTATTTTTTTTAATTGTTCATCAGTTAAACTATTCATCTTATCACTAGTTAAAATAATATCATCACTACTATTAATAAGTCCTACTTCTTTAGCAATAGAATAAGCAGTATTATTATTATCCCCTGTTAACATAACTGTTTGAATATGAGCTTTAGTAACTAAATCAATTCCCTCTTTAGCATCTTTTCTAATTTCATCTTTAATATAAATAATAGCAATCAAAGTTAAATTATTTAAAGTAAAATCATCTATATTATTACTACAACCAATAGCAATAGCTCTAATTCCTTTTTTAGTCATATTATCTACTTTCTTAATCAAATCATTCTTATTTTTAAGTAATTTCTTATTACCAAAAACATCATAATAATAATTAGATTCATCTATTATTTTCTCATAAGCACCTTTTACAAACTTAACTTTTTTATTATCCTTACTAACAATAGAAGCACTATACTTATTCTTACTATCAAAAGCAAGTTTAGATATAATTACTACATTATCATTTTGTTTAGCCTTAACAAAATTCATCAATGCTTTATCAGTTAAATTACCTCCAATTACAGTATTATCAACTTCATTATAAATACTATCAGTATTATATATAATACTATCTATTAATAACTGTCTAAATTTAGAATAATTATTTAATTCAATCATAGTATTAAAACTATTATTAACACTACTTACTTCAATTACTTCCATCTTTCCATTAGTTAAAGTACCAGTCTTATCCGTAAATAAAATATTAAGAGAACCTGCTGTTTCAATACCCACTAATTTTCTAACTAAAACATTATTCTTAACCATTCTCTTCATATTAGAAGATAAAACCAAAGTAATCATCATAGGAAGTCCCTCAGGAACTGCCACTACTATTATGGTAATACATAAAGTTAAAGCCTGCAAAACATAAGAAAAAAGTAAGGAAAAATCAGTTATAACATTATATGGATTATTTTCTATAAATATTTTAGAAAATAAATAAGAAAAAAATACTAAAAAAGCACAAAAATAACCAATTTTAGAAATTAATTTAGCAAGATTAGATAATCTTATTTTTAAAGGAGAAGGTAAAGACTTCTCTTGCAATGCTTTAGCTAAATTACCATAAAAAGTATCATTACCTACATTAGTAACTAACATAATAGCATAACCATCACAAATAGTAGTAGCTCTATAAACTAAATTATTCTTATTAGAATTATTAATATCAACACAGCTTTCCTTATAAACCTCTTTAGCCTCCCCATTCATCATAGATTCATCCACTGCAATCTTACCCTCAATTATTACACCATCAGCAGGTATTTTATCCCCTGTATTTAATATAACAATATCATTTTTAACAATATCATCAATATAAATTTCTTCAATTTTATTATTTCTTTTTACTCTACACTTAATTTTAGAAGATTCTTCAGTTAACTTATCAAAAGCTTTTTGAGATCCATATTCAGAAATAGCAGAAATAAAAGAAGCCAAAAAAATAGCAATAATAATACCTATAGTTTCATACCAATCAAACTCTTTAATTAAAAATATAATTTTAATAGCCAAAACTATTAATAATATTTTAATAATCGGATCCCCTAAAGTCTCTAAAAACAAATGAAAAAAAGTATTAGTCTTACTATTACTAATAGTATTATTACCATACTTTTTTCTATTTATAATAACTTCTTCATCAGTTAATCCATATTTATACATAACTTGTCCTCCTTACATTAAATATTATGTAAAAAGGACAAGTTTAAGATTAAATTTATATCCTAAATTTCGAGCTTAATAGACTATTAGAGAGGCACGCGAAGAAACATTGATACTAACTGCACCATCATATGGATAGAAATAGAATAATCCGGCGCGATCTCCATTGTTGTATCCACCACCACGCTGTAACCATGAAAGACTCGATGTTAATATATATGCATAATCATTATACCATCCATATCCAGCTGACGAAGTAACTATTTCACCTGTCGCATCTCCTAATCTTGACCTATTATATGCTGTTTGATCTCTATACGTTGACCCATTTGCATATGTATCTACATATTTTTTTGTACTTTCATTATAATTGAAATTGTTTCCTCCATTGCTAGGATAGTAGATATACATACCACTTGTACTAGACATATTACCCATTATATATTCCCATGCTCCACCATTAGTATCATATATTCCATATATATTCCCAGTAGTACTTGCGTTCATGCCTAACGATGTATTATACACATTGCAATTAGTACTCTGACTACTTCCAGAAACTGCACCACAGCCTGTTATTAGTTTCATACTACTGGATCTACCATTATAATAATTATTTATTCCAACTTCAGTACAGCTACTTCCATTGCATCTTCCATAATCACTATGCGTTAAATACGCCATTGCTCCCCACTCTAGACTCTTTAACATATGACTGTCTACTTTATTTGTGTCTGTACTTAGTCCATACTCATTACCATTTTTTTGCATATTTTTTATTACCAAATAAAAATTTGTAGGTAAATTATATCTCCAACTATTGATATTAGGCTTAATTCTTGCTGTTAAATTTGTCGTCGTTCCGCCACCATAATTGGATGTTTGCGAAGAAGAAGAAAGATCAAATTTTCCTATCCATATTCCCTCTACTTCTTTGTCTCCAAAAGTAAATGCCGGATGAGTATAATATTGTCCATTACTTCCACTACATGTTTCTGATAAACCATTGCCTTCGGCTACACTAAAATTATAATTACTACATGTTATTTTCCCAGTTGATTCTGTTCCATCTTCAAATATTATATCTATTCCTGTAGTTTGTGCATTATAACTATCTGTTCCCATTACTTTATTAATATTCCATACTTTATATTTATATCTTGGTATCCATACATAGTATGCGAGCACTTCTGATTCTGGTATTACTGTTCCAGCGCTTGCATTTACATAAGTAGTTCTATTTGTACTACTTACTAATACTGCATTGGCCCATTGTTTATTTGTATAATCATACCATTTATATGTTGCATTGGTATTACTACTATCTGCTTTTACCCAATTTCCATTATAATACATTACTGGTATCATATTTTCTGCTAGTTTTGGTACGTTAGCCCCACTTGTATCTAAGTTATTTATTTTCATATCAACTTCACATACTGTATCACTAGTTATATTATTTATTGTTATATTATTTCCTGATATAGTTATATCATTAGTATTATCACATGT
>CALVVX010000069.1 GCA_944364015.1 uncultured Bacilli bacterium
AAAAATTTTGCACCTGCAGAACTTCCAATTACAATTTTGTTTTCATATAATATACTTAAATCATATTTTTGCATTATAGGAAATAATAAATCTGAACTTCCTCCATGTATGTTTATTACATCAGCCCATTCACATTCTTCAATAAAGTTCTCTTGTGTTGCTATCTTTCTTTCAAAAAGCATTTGATTATTTTTATATATTTCCACAAAAATATCATCATATTTTTTATATCTTTCTTCTTCCATTGCAAACCAAACATCTAATATCTTTGGTTTAGAGACTCTTTTCAAAATAAATTCAGCTAATTTTTCCATTGACATTTCATATTTCCATTCATATCCACCACATAAAATAAATATACTATTCATATGCTATCCTTCACCACTTTCATTAAAATTTTTTTAAATATCTTTTTATTGTTTCAATTACTTCTTTATGTACTTTTCCATTACTAATAACTGCACCATTTATGCTTTCATCATACCTTTGTTCATTTCCAAAAAAGTCTGTAACTGTTCCTCCCGCTTCTTCAACTATAACTTTTACTGCTGCAATATCACAATTTTTATGTTTTGTACCTGGGAAAATTGCAAGACTAAAGTCACCAGATGCAACACACATACAAGCCCTAATAATACTTCCTAAACCAATAAAATATGTTTTAGTTTCTAACTCTTGTAATACTTTAGATATATTATAATCTGCTCCTACCCATAGGTCATAGTGGCATACAGTTTTCATATCTTCTAATGCATAATCATTTACCATTATTTTTTCTCCATTTTTATATGCACCTTTCCCTTTTATAGCAGTATATAAACTATTTGTAAATGGGTCTAATACCACTCCAACCATAGATTGACCTTTAATTACTAAAGCTAGTGAAAATACTGCTACTGGAATATGCCTAGCATACATTGCAGTTCCATCAACTGGACCACATACCCATACATAAATCACTCTTTCCAAATTGTTCTTCTTCTCCATCTACTGAATGTAAAGGATATTTTTCTTTAACTTTTTTAATTAAATATGAATTTATTTCTGTATCTGCAAGAGTTACAATTGTTTTATCTCCTTTATAACTTGCTCCATTATTTTGATTAAAGTATTTTATCATTACTTCTCCTGCATGTTTTGCAATATCTTTCGCAAAATCTAAATATTCCTCTAATTCGTTATTCATAATGACGACTCCTTTCATTCAATTTTTAGATTTCATATTCTTTCAATTTTTCAATATATTCTTTAATAGTTACATCATTTATATCTTCTGTATTTAATTTGCAATGCTCCATAATCTGTTTTTCTATACCTAAAGAACAATCTATTAAATGATTTGCTTTTTCTTCATTAGACCATACTGATAATGGTTTATTTTTATATCTTACTTTTGCATCTTCTAATCTTTCTTTTATACTTACAACTCCATCTGGTGCGACTCTTTGGTCACAATAAGCACAAATTTTTCTTTCATAGGAATTTGACTTTAAAGTTTCTTCATTTTTTCTAGACCTTTTTCCATCTAATATAGTTAATTCTTTTTCAGTTAATCCTTCTTGTTTTCCAATTTCTAAATTAATTTCATGGTCATTTGTTCCATACTTATCAAAATATTCTTTTCTTATTTTTATAAATTTCTCATCTTTCGAAAAGTCCTCTGGTATTTTAACCATATTTCCCATATCATGCAAAAGGCACACTCTAATGATTGCTTGTTTATCTATATCTGGTCCATTCCAGTTATCTATTATTAAATTACTACAAGCTGCTACCCTTAACATATGCATTTGCAAATTCTCTGGCAAATGGTATTTATTATAAATCTCTAAAATGTTCATTTATGTTTCAACTCCTACTTCATAATTTTATTACTATTATAGTTAATTCCATATTCATTTTAAATCATTTTTGGATTTAATTATTTTTTGTTCATAAAATTAGTCTTTATATAGCTATTCTTTATATTATCAAATTTAGCTTTCTCTATAATATATAAATTACCTTTTGTTCTAGTTAATGCTACATATATCTTATTTATTGTTGATGTATATTCTATATTTTTTTCTTCTTTTAGATTTTTAAATCTGTCTGTTAATATTACACAAATATCATTATATGTATCTCCCTTAGAATATCCCCAGTTTATACAATTAAAATTATAAATCTTACTATCACTTTCAACTAATTTTATTATATAATTATTTTCAATAATTTCCTTTATTTTGTCATTATTCTCCAAGAAGATAACATTTCCTTTATTATTATTATCAGCATATATTTCTATATTGAACTTTTCTCTTATAAATTTACATATATTTTCTGGACATCTTCTTGTTTTTTTCAATGTTTCAGTATCAACTTTTAACTTTAAATTTTCTAGTAATTTTATATATTCTTCATATGTAATTATCCTTTTGTTTTCTTTAGTATTTCCTACTTTAAATGGCTTTCCTGTATTATTTCTAGCATTTACAGAATGTTGGAAATAATCCCCAACTAATATTATATTATTCGATTTTTTTATAATTTTCTCCATTAATTCATAATTATGTTGTCTAAAATCTTGAAATTCATCAATATAAATATAATCAAAGAAATTGTTAATGTTTTTCATTGCAATATCAAATAAATTATATTCTTTTCCTTTCTTTACTTGTAATATTAGTTCTGATAAATTATCACAATAATATTTATCTCCTATCACATAATGCTCAAATAATTTATTATTTTTATAATTAGGATTTGGATATCCATTTATTAATTTAGGTGGCGGTGTTTTTAAACTTACTCCTTTACTTACAAATGTTTTTATTCCAAAATGCCTAGCAATTATTGGCTCATATGGCCTTATAAAAAAATTATACTTAAAACTATCAAATGTATAAACACATGTATTTTCTAATGTTTTATGATGATTTTTATCAAGTTCTTTAATTATATTTTTTATATTTTGATTAGTAAAAGCTAATATTATATTTCTTTTACTGTCATCAACATTCTTACATAGTGTATAAGTTTTTCCAGCGCCTGCTACAGCTAATATTATTTTTTTATCCATTCTAAAGCCTCCGTGACATAAGAAGGATATTTAAATTCCTTGTTAGACATATAAATCTTATATGCTGTATCAGATTTATTGTTTAACATTTTTCCTAAAACAGGTTTATCTTCGTATGAAATTCCCTTATATGAATATTTTGCTCCATCTTCTATCTCTATTATATTCTTTAATTCACTTGCATTTAAATTATAAAGACAAACCTCCCATGTCCAATTTTGCATATTACTATCCATATATATTTTGATATTATTATGCAATTGATTATACTCATTCATTTCATTTATTTTTTCTTGACTCTCATCATTATCTGTAATAACTACTACCTTTTTTTTCATTAACTCTGCAATATGTATAAAGTTTTTGTAGGTTACTCCATTGCAAGAAATAATATCAATGTTTTCTTCCTCAAGTGTCTTTTTTAATATTTTCTTAAATATTTTTGGTATTAAAATATATTCTGTTGCTCCTTCCACTAATATAACTTTTTTAGCCAACAAAAATTGCAACAAACTATTATTATCACTTTTTTGAAAAAACTTTGCTATATCTTTATCTATATTTTCTAATCTTTTTGCTTTTTCATTATTAATCCATATAATATTTTGCACATTTAAACCACTTACAATAAGATTACTATGAGTAGTAATTATAATTTGTTTATCTTCCTTATAAGTTTCTATATTTTTTAACATTTTTCTAAGATTAGTATGACTTAAATGATTCTCTGGTTCTTCTATTGAAACAACATCTAGCTTGCTTTTTACTTTATCTAAAGCTATTTGTGTTTTTAAAAGATTCTCTATTCCTTTTCCCTTATTTTCTAATAGAACATCATTGTCTAAAATAGCAATAATATTTTCTAATATTACTTTTTTAGTATCTATTACAAATTGTTGTGTATCTGATATTTTTTCTAATTTTAAGTCCGAAAAAATATCTTCTATGTTTATTCTAAAATCATTCTTAACTTTAACCATTCTGTTGCCATCATATTTACTTTTAAAAACTGATTTATTATAGTAATTATATGTATTATATTGAGTAGTAATAGAATTATCTATTGTTAGATAGTTAAGTGGCTGCTTTAGAATATTAAAAGATGCTCCCTGAAAAGTAGTCCACTTCATTTCATAATATTCATATGGTATTTTCTTATCTTTTATAAATTCAAATACTTCCTGTTCAAACTCTTTGTTCAGTTCACAAGTATATTTTATTCCGTATTTTTCGTTTTCGTCTTGATTATGCATTCCATAAAATAGAAAATTATTTTTAGAATCTTTATCTAAATTGAATTCTATTTCTATATATATTTTTGGTAAATTTTCTAATGAAGGATTTTCCTTAAATTTATTTACATTACTTATATTTAACAATTCTTTTATTATTGATTTATCAGCATTTCTATATAGTTGATTTAAACATATGTTTATCGCTTCTAATATAGTACTTTTCCCTGATTCATTTTCACCAATAATAATATTTATATTTTTATCAAACTCTATATCAAAATGTTCAAACTTTTTTAATCCTTCTATAGTTAAACTCTTTATATAATTCATATATTTAAAATTCCTCTCTAATGTTAACTTTCATTTTTATTATTTAATCTTTTCTCTAGTGTTTCAATACTTGGTAAATTGTTAGCCAAATATTCTGGTACTTCTTGCAAATACTTATATTCAGCTACACCTATTGGCTTATTTATATCTTTTAAAGCTAATTCTGCTGTTAATTTATGTTCATCTCTGCATAACAAGATACCTATTGTTGGATTATCATCTTCTTTCTTTAAAAGCATATCTACTGCATTCAAATAAAAATTTAATTTTCCTGCAAATTCAGGTATAAATTTAACAGTTTTTAATTCTACTACAACATAACATTTTAAATTTAAATTGTAAAATAGTAAATCTATATAATAGTCTTCTCCTTCAATTTCTAAATGATATTGTCTTCCAACAAATGCAAATCCATTTCCAAATTCTAAAAGTAAATCCGTAATATTAGATACTAATGCATCTTCAATATCTTTTTCTAAAGTTTTTTCATTATAAGTAATATCAAATAT
>CALVVX010000070.1 GCA_944364015.1 uncultured Bacilli bacterium
GAAGATAACAAATATTATCATCTATGTCTGGGTTCTTATACTATTAATACTAAACATGCAGGATTTTATGCTAGAATTAGCCCAAAACCACGAATAGATTCAGAAGCAGAAGACATTCCTGTAATAATAGAAAGAGGTAATTATGAATAAAAAACAAATATATAACATATGGGCTCCATCTACATCTAAATGGAGTAATTGGGTAAAACCAATAGCATTTACTACTTTAGATAGTAATCAAAAAATTTATGAAATAATTAATTATAATATTCCTAAAATAAATTATTTAGATAAATATTTAGAAAATACAATCATAATAATAGATACAAAAGCAGATAATGCAATTAAAGAAGCAATTGCTCTAGCAAACATAGGCTATCGTCCTATTCCCCTTTTTAATGGCACAAATGCACCATTAAATGCGACCGCTACTTGTAATAACTACTTAATTGCACCATACCTAATTTGGGGTGCCAAACAATTAACAAAAATAAAAATTAAAAAAGATGCTAATCCTGTATTTATATTAGATATAAACCGATTAAATAGAAAAAAAATAAACAAAACAATATTTGATAATAGTTGGGATATATATGATCAAGATCTACCTAGTTATAAATATTTATTAAATAATAAAATAAATAAAATAATAATAAAATCAGACTACATTGCTAAAGATTTAAAAAAAATATTATATAATTACCAAAAAAATAATATACAAATACTATATACTAATGGATATGAAGAAATAAAACCAATAAAACTCAAAAAAGAAAGGACTTCAAATAATGATTAAATTTTCAAATAAAATAGTCCAATTTGGATTTGGAGCGGTTGGTAAAAGTTTCTATGAAAAAGTAAAAAAAGAAATATCATTTAATGAAAATAATTATATTGTAATCTCAAGAAATAAAGAAGAATTTAAAGCTTATATAAATATGGGAGGAATAGCAGACAATTTCTATATATGTCAAATAAATAAAGATAATTATCAAACTATCTTTGCATCCTTTTTAAAAGAAGAAGACTTATTAATAGACTTTGCAGATACAATAGGTACTAAAGATATATGTGATTGGTGTTGTAAAAATAATATAATGTATATAAATACTGCAGAATCAGATTGGGCTGATAATTGGTATAATATCTTTGATGAAAATATTTTAAAAAATAAATTAAAAAAGAAATATCTAAACGATCCTAATCATAATAAACACCCAATTGTATTACAACACGGAAATAATCCAGGTTTAGTATCTCATTTTACTAAATTAGCTATTGAATATATTATTAAAAAACAATATAAAAATAATAAAGAATTAAAAAAATTATTAAAAGAAAATAAATTTAATAAAATAGCTCAAATACTTAATATAAAAATGATTCATGTAAATGATATAGATAATCAAATAATAAAAGAAAAATACAACAAAGAAAAATTAATTAATACATGGTGTATTGATGCTTTTTTCTTTGAATTATTAAGTGAAGCAGCACAAAATATATCAACAGAAGAATTATTAAATGATAAAAATAATTATAAAAGATTAGATAAAGAAAAAGGATTTTTAGAATATAAAACTCTAGCAATTGATACCAAATGTAAAACATATTATCCAAATGGTTATTTTGAAGGATATTTAGTTCCACATGAAGAAACAATAACTATTGCAAATAATTTAGAAGTAAAAAAAGATAATAAAACAATATATCGCCCATCAGTTATGTTTATATATCTACCATGCTCTATAGCAGTAGAATATATGGAAAAATCAAAAACAAAAAAAGTAGATGAATTTGTTATAAGAAATCATATTTATCCTAAAATAGAAGAAATAGCATATCAAGAAAAAATAGAAAAAGGAAGTGAATATGTAGGAGTATTATTACTAGGTGAAAACTTTAACCCAGTATGGGTAGGAAATAGAATTAATTTATCTTATTTATATAAAAAGAAAGACTCATATTGGCAAACACCAACAATAACACCAGTAGCAATATCTGCATTAGCGGCAGTTTGTTGGATGATAAAAAATAAAGATAAAAAAGGAATATATTTTCCTGATGATATTGATGATTATAAATATATAATAACATTAGCAGAAAAATATATATCCAAAACAATTTATAAAACATTTAGTAAATCTGAAATTGAAAATAAATTAAATATAAATCTTTCTAATATTAATTCAAAAGACTTCTTTGTAAAAAAGTAAGCAATCGCTTACTTTTTTAATGGCCACCGCCACCTCCTCCGCCTCCTCGGCCTGCTCCACCATAATGTGATGAACCAAAGCTAGAAGCACGATAAGTAGAAGTTGCTCTATTATATGAGCTTCTAAAATGATGAGTAGTATATCTAAAATCAGCACTACGATAATAAGGATTACTTAAAATAGGACTACTAGTAACATCTAAACCTCTTACTTCTAATGCCTTAATAACCTTATTAGAAATACCAAAAGCAGTAGCATAAACTAAATACTTCTCCCATAATTTAATATCAACTACTTCCTTATCATACATTAAAGTCTGACTATTTAAAAACTCATAAAGCCCATGCCATTTAACGTATTCATCAATTCCTTTTTGACTAAATAATATATAATCATTAGCTTTTCTTTTCAAATAAATAGCACATCCTATTAAAACTATACCTAATATAAATAAAGCACCATAAGCAAAACCAATTCTTGTTTGTGATAAATTTATATTACCAAATATCATTATAATTAAAGCAATTATAATATAACCATTAGCCAAAACATTAGTCATTGACTTAAGCTTATTATAACTAGCTTTTTGAAAATAACCATTTGAAATACCAATATTTACAATAGAACTATTAACAGAAGAAACAAAACTATTAGTATTAACATAATCAGTTGAAATTTTATCTTGAAAAGCTTTAAGTGTAATACTATTACCAATAGCATATTTAGTAATTAAATTAAAATAACTCTCTTCATTATCACTTAACTGTTCTAATTTTACATTATAAATATTATATTTATCTTCTTTTTCCAAATTATTATTCAAATAATCACTAACAGTAACTACTTTACTTAAATCACTATTAGTAGTAGTCTTCATAGTATTTAAACTTGGAACATATAATATCTTTATATTTATATTATTAAACTTCCAATCCTTATTTTTATCAATTAAATCTAGCTCAATATACTTCTTTCTAACTAAACTAAGTAACAAAGCAGAATAAGCATCCCCAATATCAACTTTATTATTATGCTTAATAAATGCCAAACTAGCAGCAAAATAAGGATCTAAATCACTAGGAATTTCTCTAAAATAATCAACATTCATAAAAGGAGTATAGAAAATATTATTTTTCTTTATTTTTTTATTACGATAAATAACAAACATAATAAATAATAAAGAAATTAAAATACAACCAACAAAAATAATTATTTTTTTAACTCTTGCATTAATAATAAGTTCATCATACTCATCTATTGCATTTTTTGCCTCATCTAAATAAACATCATTTGAATACACATTAGAAGGAGCATAATCAGTAAATATATGTCTATCTTCATTAAAAGATAATAAAGTAAACTCTAAAAATTGATTGTATTTTCTAAACTTTAAATCAGATTTATCTAAATCAAATGAAAAAGTATGATAACCAGGATTTTTAGTATCAGATTCAACAAATTCAAAAGTATCATTATTAGTACCAAAAGTATGTGCAATGTAGTTACCTTCTTTTGGCATATCTTTATTAGCAATTAAAATTTCGCCTTTAAAAGAGTCTAAATATTTAATACTATCTTCTGAATACATAGTTAAATATAATTCTGATACATCACTATATTTTAAAGACGCATTATGCATCACATATTGTATCTCAAAAACAAGTTCATCACGATAAGTACCATCAATATAGAAAAATACACATTCATAATCTCTAGCATATTCATCATAAGGACCCTCACTATGATACCATTTATGAGGTCCATAAACTAAACTAGTATAATCACTATCATCCCAATATAATTTTGGACTTTCTTCATATACTATTTCCCTATCATCTACAATTTGCTTAACATAATTAACATCATAATCAACTTTTAATCCATCTACATAATCTTCAGGTAAATCTCTCCACAATTCCCAAAATAAATTATCTTTACTACTAGCATGAATATCAAAAGTTAATCTTTCTGTAATTAATACATCCCCACCATTAGAAACATCATCTAATACAACGGCCTTATAATCAACATCTGTAATTCTAGCATAATCATTAAAACCAGTACTAATTTCTTGAGAATTAGAAAAGAAATTATCAATCATAGGAAAAATAACCATATAAATTAAATAAATAATAATAACTATTTTAACAAATCTTCTCATAATCACCCTCTTTTTAATTGTACCATAAATTCAATCTAATTGCATAATAAATTTATTTTTGATATAATAAAAAAGGTGATAACATGGAAGAAAAAAAAAATGTCGTAAAAAAAAGAAGAAAAGTCAAACTATGGGTATGGATAGTAATTGCAACTATTTTACTTAGTAGTGTATTTATCTCAATAGGTAAAATTATATTATGGCAAATAGATAACAATAAATCAAAAAAACTAACTGATGAAATAGATAATATCACTAATGTAGACGAAGTTAAAGATAATGAAAATACCGAATTAATAAATGAACCAAACGATAAGAATAGTGATTATTGGTATTATATAACATTTCCACTAATTAATGTAGATTTTAATGAATTAAAAAAGAAAAATGCTGATACAGTTGCATGGATTAATGTAAATAATACAAATATAAATTATCCAATAGTTCAAACAGATAACAACGATTTTTATCTAGATCACTCATACGATTTATCATATAATGAAGCTGGATGGGTATTTTTAGATTATAGAAACAATTCCTCATTTAGTGATAAAAATACTATTATATATGCTCATAGTAGATTAGATAAAACTATGTTTGGCAGTTTAAGTAAAGTATTAAAACCACAATGGTACGAAAATAAAGATAATCATATTATTAGAATATCTAATGAAAAAGAAAATAGTTTATGGCAAATATTTTCAGTATATATAATTGAAACAGAAAGTTATTATATTACAACAAACTTTAAT
>CALVVX010000071.1 GCA_944364015.1 uncultured Bacilli bacterium
TAATTAAATACTAGAAAAGTTATTCCTTTAATAATAACTCTATGTGGTTCAATATAAGATAGATTAGTATGTTCTATATTTCTGATATTTCCATTAATTATTTTAGGTTTAGTATTACAAAAATCACATATAAATTCAATTTTCTTTTTTAATTCATAATCAAACTCTAACGGTTTACTAACAATATTAATCATAAAATCTGTCCTTTCTTAACACAAAAAAATATCAACTTCATTTAGAAATTGATATTTTCTATATTAAGTTCAAACATAAAAGTTCGAACAGATTTCCCAATGGAGCGATAACAAAGGTTATTTGAAACTCATAAAGTAAAAGTTGATAAACAACTAATCACTAATAATATTTTAACATATTTTTTTATTTTTAAAACATTTATTTTTTATTTTATACTGCAAATCATTATATTTATTTCTATCAAATAAATGTGCACTATTTATTAGTCCTAAAATACTATTAATTTCTTTTTGAGTATAATTTTCTTGCATTAGTAATTTTGCAATTTTGTATTTTGTTTTGTTTGGAATAAAAAATTCATGATTTTTTATTATACAGCCAGTTATTTTTTTAAAATCATTTGTAATATAAGATTTAGTTTTATCTAAATTTACTATTTGACCATACTTAGTAATTATTTTCTCCGCTTTATTAATCAATGATTTAGATATTTTGTACTTACTAGAAAAAATTATATCATCAACATAAAACGACACTATACAATTATATTTTTTTGCTAATAAATCTAATTCATTAAACATATCTATATTTGCTAAATATGATAAAATACTACTTATTGGGGAACCAGATGGTAAATGATTAGTATGTTTAATTCCTTTTTCATCAATAAATGATTTTATCTCATCGGTCATCATATTAGTAATATCTACACTTGATAAATCCGTTAATATTGAAGCAATATCATTATTCATTTTCATTTTATCTTTATAAAATTTATATATTTTTTCGCGATTTGTATTTGGAAAAAATTTGCTTAAATCCATTTTTATAAAGTAATTTGAATTAATATGAAAATATGCATTATCAATATATGATCTTCCTTTTATCCCTGAAAAAACATTTTTTGGAAAAGTTAAATAATCAAGTTCCTTTTTTATCCTTTTTTGTATGATTTTTAATTCATTTTTAGGAGCTTCTATCAATCTACTTTTTGGCTTTTTTTCAATATAAGGTTTATATTGAAAATTATAATTATTAGTATTGTTAACTTTTGTTTTTATAATATTATTTAAATCTCTTTTTCTTGACAACTTATATAAAGAACATTGACTAAAATTCATTAATAATTCACCTCACAAAAAAAACAATTACTTTTGTAAATTTATTCATGATAATAAACTTACAAAAATAATTGTTAATTATCTAGTGTGTTTTTTTGCAATAACTTTAGTTATTTGTTTAATTATTTGGTACCCAGCACAAACAAATACTAAAGTTTTAAAGTTAATATGAAACTCACCATTACAAGTAAAACTAACGCTAAAATTAAATGTCAGTCCTAAAGATAGAATAACCAACAATTCGTTTTTATGTTTTTCAACGAATTTAATCATATTGGATACCATAAGTATACCTCCTTTCATAATTATTAGCACATCAACTTTATTCGCGACTAAAGTTTCAGTGTGCCCCATATCTTATAATTATCGGAGATATTGTGCTAGACACTTAATATAATAATTAACAATTTCCTGCCCCATATTATATTATGATATAGGGCGATATTTCTTTTATGACCGATTAAATACATACTTCCTTATTACATCAATAATATTAATGTTTGTTGAGAGAGTATGTTAATTATCTCATGCCATTTTAAAAGAAAGCGAAGATTATATCTTCTCGTCAATTTCTTGACCATGGTTGGGGCTTTGGACTGATTAGATCCTTGAGCACCTTTAGAACTAGTTAATATTATACATTAATAATCTTAATTTGTACAATACTTATTCATAATTATTAACAAATTTATAATTTGTTACAAAATATACTAAAATTTATGTTATAATATTATTCAAATATCGATCTTTTTTGGGGGGATAAAATGGAAAAATTAGATGAAATAAGAAAATCATTAGATTTTTATGTTAAATCAAATGAATTAAAAAATAAGATTATCGATGAGTCAAATAATTATAGTGTAGCTGATCACTTATTTGGTAGTATGATATTAGCAACCGCTATTGATTCAGAATTTAAAGAAACAAATAATTTATCAAAAATATATAGGATGTTGTTTCTTGCTGAATTTAGTAATTTATATCCTAATTACGATTTTGAAAATTTAAAATTAGGAAAACAATATGTTTGCGAAATAGTAGAAGCAAGAGATATGAATATTGAAGATGGTAAATTAGTATTTAAGTATAAAATGTTAGACTTTTTATTAACTAAATTAATTAAAGATAAAGAAAATAATATTTCACCATCAGAATTAGTCAAAGAAGGAAGTATAATTATATCTTCTCTATGTAGTAAACAACCTTCTGAATGTGAAGAAATCTTTAAATCTTATTATCTTAACTTTAGATTAAAAAATAAAGTAAGAACTGGTTGGGATAGTAAACATTGGAATGTTAAGTCTAACAGAATTGAAACAATATCTGAACATATAATCGGAACTTTAAGTTTGGCAATGGTATTAAATTCTGAATTTGAATATAATTTAGATATTGATAAAGTATTAAAAATGCTAACTATACATGAAACTGGTGAAACATTAATTGGGGATATTACACCATTTGATGGAATTACACCTGAGAAGAAAAAAGAAATTGAACATCAAGCTATGATAGATGCTTTAGGCAATTTAAAAGAAAAAGATAGTCTATTAACTTTATTATATGAATTCGATGAGCAAGAAACACCAGAAGCTAAATGTTCACATTATTGTGATAAAATTGAAGCCGACTTACAGGCAAAGATTTATCAAGATAAAGGAATGCATCACTCATTAGATGATCAAAAAAATAATGTTGTTTTTAATAGTTCAAAAGTTCAACAAATGGTAAAAGATGGGGCAAAAGATGCATTTGATATATGGTATGAATGGGATAAAACTATATATATTGGTGATAATAAATTTCCAGAATTTATAAATATTTTAAAAATTGCTAGAGCCAATGATTTGCTACATTTAGATAAAGTAGTAAGAGAACGAATAAATCTTACAGGTGAAGAACATTACTTTTTATCACAAGAATTAACTGATACTATTCAAGAATTATATAAAGATGATAATATAGATTCTATTTATTTGACAAGTTATCAAGATTCAAAACATAGTAAAGGAACATTAAATATAGTAGTTTTATTAGAATCAAGGGTAGATTATTATACTTATGACCAATTAATGGAAAAATTAAATTCAAAAATAGCCATGGATAATAAAACAGGTGTTAATGTTGCGTTTGACTGTGATTATGAAAATAGATATTCAATAACTGCTTTGAATCCTAGTGAAGTACATAGGGTTGAAGAACTTGTTGAATCTACAATTTTATTTGATAAAACAGGAAGATTGAATAAAGTAAAAAAAGTAATGAAGAAATATGGTCATTTATATGGTTTCTATTTAGTAGATTATGTTCCGCCTGTTGATGAAACAATTTCTCGTAAATTAGCTAAAATAAAATAAAGATGACAATAAGTTTTATCTTTCAAAGTCATCTTTTTCTTTGATTAAATTTAAATCTTCAATATCATTGTCATCAATAATATTATCTGCATACATATCGTTAACTACATCAATATATTTATCGTCTTTATCATACCAATTATGTAATTTACTATATAAGAATGACTTTAGTTTATCAAATTTATCTTTCCAATAATTAAGAGTACTTTTTATATCAGTAATAATAGAATTTAATCTAGATATTTCTTTATCTTTTTGTTTAATGATATTATTTAAAGATTCAACTCTTAAATTAAGTGCTTTATTATTTTCAGTAAGAGTTTTAATCTTATTATTCTTATCATTTAATTGTTCATTAGCATTAATCAAAGTATTAGATAGAGTTTGTATTTTACCATATTCCTTATTTGTACTATCAACTTGATTGATAAAACGGGTAATAGAATCTTTATCTTCTTTCGATAAAATATAATTATCTTTATTTAATTTGGATATTTTTAATTTATTAATTGTATCTTTTATTTCTTTAGAATTTTGTTTTAATTCTAAAGATTTTTTATTTGCTTGTTTTAAGTTTTCGTTATTCTTTTCAATTTGTTTTTTCATTTGAATATAATTATCCATATCAGATATATGAATATCTTTATTTCTACCTCTTTGTTTTTGCTTTAATGAATGATCTAAATTATATTCTTGATTAAATTCTTCAATACATAATGCTCGCATTTTATCTTGTAATGCTTTTAAAGATTCCTTTGTAAATACATCAGATTTACCAACTTGTTTTTCCATACCATTTTTATTTTTGTATTTAATTGGTACTCCAACGATATGCATATGTGGACTAGTTTCATCATAATGAATAATAGCACTAGCTACTTTAAAATTTGGAATAAGCAATTCTAAATCATCTACTTGTTTTGTATAAACATTTGTCATTTTCTTTTTAAAAATTACATCCTTAGTATCCCAATATTCTTTATCTCCAAGTTCAATAATTATTTCACAAGCAAGATCTTTCTTTTCATTATTAGATATATTTTCAAAGTAATTATCTATCATACGACTTGGTCTAGTTTGTTTAGAGTTATATTCAAGTCTTGCTTCTTCAAATTCATTTAAATATAAATTTTTAACATCTTCAAAAGGAGAAGAAGTACCTCTAATAATTTCTATTAGTTCTTGTTCGTTATCATATTTTCTATA
>CALVVX010000072.1 GCA_944364015.1 uncultured Bacilli bacterium
CTTATATATATTATACCAGAATAAAAAGACTACTGATATAGTTTACAGTTATCTTTGTATACTTTTTCAGCAGTCTCGCTTTTTGGTTAATTTTTTATTTTTATTAATTATATTTTTATAATTAATGATTATATCTTCATTTTTAGGAAAATATCTTTGACAATAATAAATAGCTTCTTGTTTTATATTTATTCCTATTTTGAAGTAGAAATCTTCATATTGTATTAAGTAATTAATATCAGTACCTATTTTTTTTATGATATTTGGTTTTATTTTTAATTTGTTTGCATATTCGTATATGATTTCAAAAAGTAAGTTAAAATTTTTTAAGTTTATATAGTCTAATTCTGTTAAATTATTATAGTAATATGCCATTTTTGTATCAAAATTACCATGTTTTTTTATAAAGCCTGATAACCAAGATAAATAATTAGAATTGTTTTTCATGGTATTTTTTATATCTTCTTTTATTTTCTTTTTTATATATAATTCTTTTTTTATTCTTTTTGCTTCATTAATATTAATTGTTGGATTGTTAATTAAATCATTAATATAATTTTCTATACTTTTGATTAAGTTTTTTTTAGTTAGCATTTTTTCCTCCTTTTTTGATTATAACAAATTTTCTTTATTATTTCTATATTTTTTGATATAATTATTTAGAAAGGTCTTGATATTATGAAAAAAGTCGTTGTCTTTGGAGGAGGTACAGGTTTATCTGTTTTACTTCGTGGTTTAAAATTGTTTCCTATTGATATTACTGCAATTGTTACTGTTGCAGATGATGGTGCTTCTAGTGGTAGGTTAAGAGAAGAGTTTAATATGCCTGCGGTAGGTGATTTGAGAAATGTATTAGTGGCTTTATCTCAAAGTGAACCACTAGTGGAACAATTATTACAATATAGATTTAATACTGATAGTGATTTGAATAATCATCCTGTTGGTAATTTATTATTAACAGCTTTATTTGATATTACTGGTAGTTTGACTCAATCAATGGTAGCACTTTCTAATATATTAAAAATTAGGGGAAAAATTTTACCTTTTACTGAAGATAATGCTATTTTACTTGCTCATACTAAAGATAATGAGATAATTGAGGGTGAGAGTAATATTACAAAGGCTGGTAAGTTAATTGATTATATTGAGTATAAAAATAAAGTTAGTGCTACTGATGATGTTATTAATGCTATTAGTGAGGCTGATTTAGTTATACTTGGTATTGGTAGTTTATATACTAGTATTATTCCTAATTTACTAGATAATAATGTAAAGAAAGCTTTACTTAAGTCTAAAGCTAAAAAGATGTATGTTTGTAATATAATGAGTCAACATGGAGAGACTGATAATTATAAAGTAAGTGATTGTATTAAGCAAATAAATAGATATGTTTGTGATGATTTTATTGATGTAGTTATTGCTAATACTAAATATATTGATACTGATATTCAAGATATTTATCGAAAAGAAAAGAGTAGTCCTATTTTAATAGATGAGGTTGAGTTAAAAAAGATGAATGTTGAATTAATAAAAGAAGAACTTGCTACTTTTACTAATAATCAAGTTCGTCATGATTCTCTAAAGACAGCTTTAGCTATTTTTACTTATTTGACTAAGGAGGATAATTAATGACTTTTTCTACTGTTGTAAAAAATGAACTGGCTAAATTAGATAGTAATAGATTAGAAAATATATCTGAATTATCTTGTATTATTAGAAATTCTGCTTATATTGATAATGATATAAAAATAAGTATTGAGAATAATGCTATTGCTAGGAGAATTTATTTGTTTTTTAAGAGTATATATGAGGTTAGTCCTATTATTACTATTAGGCAAAAAATTCATTTTTATCGTGGTTTTATTTTGACTATTAATAAGAAGGTTGATGATATATTAAAAGATTTATCTATTATTGATAATAATAATAATTATTTAGATATTCCTAGAGATTATATTATTAGTGATGAGGAACAAACTAGGGCTTATTTAAGAGGATTATTTATTTGTTGTGGTAGTATTAATGATCCTAAAACTAGTAGATATCATTTAGAGTTTATTGTTAATACTAAGAGTTATGCTAGTTTTATTAATGATTTACTTAATTGTTTTAATCTTAATAGTAAGGTTATTAAAAGAGAGAAAAATTATATGGTATATATTAAAGAAGCAGAGAAGATTTCTGATTTTCTTCGTTTAATTAAGGCTTATAATGCTGTTATGTATTATGAGGATATAAGAATATATCGTGATCATAAAAATATGACTAATAGGTTAAATAATTGTGAACAAGCTAATGTTGATAAGATATTTTTGACTTCTTCTAGACAATTACAAGATATTGATATTTTGAAGAAGAATGATTTAATTGATTTATTAGATGATAAGTTACAAGAAGTAGTTAAATATCGTTTAAAGTATAAAGAAGCTTCTTTACAAGAGTTAAGTGATATTATTAGTAGAGATACTAAAAATAAAATAACTAAGTCTGGTTTAAATCATAGATTTAGAAAAATAAGAGAAATAGTTAGTAATATAAAAGATAAATAGGGTGAAAATATGGATATAGAAACGTTAAAAAAATGGAATTTAGATACTACTGTTGATGGTGTATATATGCCTGATTATGATACTTTTTTGAATAAAGTTTTACTTATTATTGAGTTATATGCTCAAAAAGAAGATAAGATTAATTATTTATTTGGTATGGGTCTTGCTATTGAATTAGCTTTACAAGGTAATGTTTATAAGAGAAAGAAGAATAATAATTGTTATAGTTATAGGCCTCATAATAGTCTTTATTTATATAATGTTGACAAACAAGATAATAGTTTTTATAATAATGATAATGCTTTATTTAAAGTATTTAACAATATTTGTATTTTTGATAAACAAAATACAGTTAATTTACATAATTTAGAGTATAGTTATTTTGATAATAATTATGATATTGTTTATTTATGTAATAAAAAAATATATATTCCTAAATTAGAGATATTGTTTTTAGATAGTTATTTATCTAAACAACCTAGTAGTAGAGATGGTGTTCATGATTATGAATTGTTATTAAATGAATATGATTTGAATTTAGATGAAATTATTAGATATATTGAAAATTATTATATTGATTATCAGATTAAATTAGATGATAGTAAGTATGATAATTTAGTTGATGAGCAAATTGGTGCGATTGAGAGGATATTAAATACAGGTAAAAAAATAGATAGAGCTTTATTTAGTTTAGAAGAGCAAATTAGTGCTTATCCAAAGGGTAAAGATTTAAAGTATGCTTCTATTTATGTTGATTTGTGGATTCCTCTTTATATTGATAGTATTGAAGTTATTGATGGAGTTTATAAGATAACTGATTCTAATTATATAGATAAGTTAAAAAATAGAATTTATTTGTATAAAGAAAAAGATATGCAAAAGTATGAATTGATTATAGAAAATATTAAAAAATTATTTGGAGGTATAGTATGAGTTTATTTGAAGATTTAAAATATAGAGGTCTTATTAAAGATATTTCTAGTGATGAGTTAGAAGAGAAGTTAAATAAAGGTGGTATGACTTTTTATATTGGAACTGATCCTACTGCAGATAGTTTACATATAGGTCATTTATCTTCTTTTTTGATTTCAAAAAGATTAAAAGAAGCAGGACATAATCCAATTTTATTAATAGGGGGCGCTACTGGTAGAATTGGAGATCCACGTCCTACTAGTGAGAGAGAAATGAAATCAATTGAGGAAATTAATCATAATATTGAGGCTTTGAGTAAGCAAGTAAAAGATTTATTTGGTTTTGAGGTTGTTAATAATTATGATTGGTCAAAGGATATTAATTTTATTGATTTTTTAAGAGATTATGGTAAATATTTTAATGTTAATTATATGTTAGATAAAGATATTATTAGAAGAAGATTAGAAACTGGTATTACTTATACAGAATTTTCTTATATGATTATGCAGGCAATGGATTATTTATATTTATATGAAAATAGAAATTGTACACTTCAAGTAGCGGGTTCTGATCAATGGGGTAATATAACCGCGGGAATTGATTTGATTAGAAAGAAGTTAAATAAAGAGGCTTATGGTTTTACTATGCCTTTAGTTACTACTAAAAATGGTACTAAATTTGGTAAGAGTGAGGGTAATGCATTATGGCTTGATAAAAATAAGACTTCTTCTTATAAGATGTATCAATATTTAATTAATTTAGAAGATGAGATGATTATTGATTATTTGAAGATTTTTACTTTTTTATCTAAAGAAGAAATAGAAAATATTGCTAAAGAAACAAAAGATAGACCAGAAGATAGACTTGCTCAAAAAACTTTGGCTAAAGAAATTATTACTTTTTTACATGGAGAAGATGAATATAATAGAGCATTAAGATTAACAGAGAAATTATTTTCTAATGATTTTGATAATTTAACTAAAAAAGATATTGAAGATATATTTGATATAGATAAGATAGATAATATTGAAATTAATAAAAATATTGTTGATTTATTAGTAGATAGTAATGTTGCCCGTAGTAAAAGAGAAGCTCGTGAATTTGTTTTAGGTAGTGCTATTTCTATTAATGGGAATAAAGTTAATTATATAGATACTATTATTGATAGTAAGTATTTAATTGATAATACTTATATAATAATTAGAAGAGGTAAGAAAAATTATTATACTTTTAAAGTTAATTAAATTTTTAATTGACTTTTTTTATTTTTTATTTTTTTATTAAATTTT
>CALVVX010000073.1 GCA_944364015.1 uncultured Bacilli bacterium
ATGGACTAGCCAGCCACTGGTATAATTATGAAAGAGGAACGACAGTATATTCTGGAAATCCAACCACATGGGTAGGTAAAATAGCCCTAATGTATCCATCAGATTATGGGTATGCAACAAGTGGTGGAACAACAACTAATAGAGCATCATGTTTAGCCAAAGAATTATTTAACTGGGATAGCTCAAGTTATAGTGATTGTAAAAACAATGATTATTTATATGATTCATCTAATCATCAATGGACACTTACTTCTCACACTGATCTTTCCTACTACGTCTTTTACGTTGATAGGACGGGTTATGTTAACAGCTACGATGCTACTGACTCTGACGCCTCCCGCCCAGTCCTTTATCTAAACTCTAATGTTACAATAGTTGGTGGTAATGGAACTTCTAGTTCTCCTTACATTTTATCAATTAATTAACTAATTACTGTGTAAAAACACAGTTTTTCTATTATCAAATTATTGTAAAATAATTGACTTTAGTTATTTATAATTATATAATTAGATAGTAATTAAGGTGATTATATGAAGCATTTGGATAATTATATTGATTATATTAAGAGTAATAAGAGGTATTCTAATTATACTGTTAGTAATTATTATAAAGATATTAATGATTTTATTAAGTATTTATCTAATAAAGATTATTTAAAGATAAATGATGATGATGTTGTTTATTATTTAGAATATTTATATAAATTAGAATATAATAAAAATACTATTTCTAGGAAATTAAGTTCTTTACGTAGTTTTTATAATTATTTAGCTAATAATGATGTTATTTCATATAATTATTTTAATAATCATAAAAATCCTAAAAAGGATAAACTTTTACCTAAATATTTAAGGGATGAAGATGTTAAGATTATGTATGATAAGTGTAATAATGTTCGTGATAAGTTAATATTAGAATTACTATTTGTAACGGGTATCCGTGTTAGTGAACTAGTTAATATTAAAATAAATGATATTAATTTATATAATCGAGAAATAAAAATATTTGGTAAAGGATCCAAAGAAAGAATAGTTATCTTTTCTACTAATTGTCTAAATAATCTTAATAATTATCTAAAAGAAAGAGATAAAATAAATAAAAAGAATTCTAACTACTTAATACTAAATAAAAATGGTGGTAAAATAAGTACTACCTCGATAAGAAATATATTAAATAAAATAAAATTAATATCAGGTACTAAAACTAAAATAACACCACATATGTTAAGACATACCTTTGCAACAGATATGTTAAATAATGGTGCAGATTTAGTTAGTGTTAAAAAATTATTAGGTCATGAGTCTTTAGATACTACTAGTATTTATACTCATGTTACTAATGAACATGTTAAGAAAGTTTATGATAATGCTCATCCAAGAGCATAAGGAGGAGAAATGGCAAAATTATATTTTAGATATGGTCCGATGAATTCTGGTAAATCTAGGCAACTTATGTCAGTTTATTATAATTATAAAGAAAGAAATATGGAAACTTATATAATGAAACCTATTATTGATACTAAAGGTAATGATCTGATTGTTCCTAGAAATTCAGAGACTTTAAAAGTGGATTATTTGGTTAAAAAAGATGATAATTTATTTAATTTAGTTAAAAATATAGATAGAAAGATTAATTGTATTTTAATAGATGAGGCACAATTTTTAGAAGCTCATCATATTGATGAATTAACTGATGTAGTTGATTATTTAGATATTCCTGTTATATGTTATGGTCTTCTTAAAGATTTTACTTCTCATTTATTTGAGGGTAGTAAAAGATTAGTTGAGTGTGCTAATAGTATTGAGGAAATTAAAACAGTTTGTTTTTGTGGTAATAAGGCAACTGAAGTTATTAGATATGTAGATGGTATTGCAACTGATAAGGGAGAACAAGTGTTAATTGATGGAGAAAATAAAAATGTTAAATATGATTCTTTATGTAGATTGTGTAAAAAGAAAATATTAAAGGGGAGATAAAATGAAAAAGTATGTTTATTTATTTAGTGAAGGTAATAAAGATATGCGAGACTTACTAGGAGGTAAAGGTGCTAATTTAGCGGAGATGACTAATTTAGCTTTGCCTGTTCCTAAAGGTTTTACTATTACTACTGAGGCTTGTAGTAATTATTATAAGGAAAATAAAAGCCTTAATAAGGCACTGATTGATGAGATTAGTAATAAGATTACTGAGGTAGAAAAACTTACTAAAAAGAAGTTAAATGATGATAAGAATCCACTTTTATTATCTGTTAGAAGTGGTGCTAGTGTGTCTATGCCTGGTATGATGGATAGTATACTTAATTTAGGTATGAATGATAAGGTTGTTAAGGTAATGGAGAAGCTTACTAATAATAAGTTTTTTGCTTATGATTCTTATCGTCGTTTAATTATGATGTATGCAGATGTAGTAAAAGGTTTTGCAATTGATGAGTTTGAAGATGTTTTAACTAAAATAAAAAAAGATAAAAAAGTGGATAGTGAAACTAAATTATCAGGTACTGATATGGAAAATATTACTATTTTATTTAAAAAAATATATAAAAAGCATGCAAAAGTTGATTTTCCACAGGATCCTTTTGAACAATTAAAAGAAGCTATTTGTGCTGTATTTGAATCATGGAATAATGATAGAGCTATTGCATATAGAAAGATGAATAATATTACTAATTGTTTTGGAACTGCAGTTAATGTACAACAGATGGTATATGGTAATATGGGTAATACTAGTGGTACAGGTGTTGCTTTTTCAAGAAATCCAGTAACTGGAGAAAATAAATTATATGGAGAGTATTTAATTAATGCTCAAGGAGAAGACATAGTATCAGGATCTAGGACGCCTTGTGATATTTCTAAATTAAAAACAGAGATGCCTAATATTTATGATGAGTTTTTAATGTGTGCTAAAAAGTTGGAAAAACATTATGCTAATATGCAGGATATGGAATTTACTATTGAAAACAAAAAATTATATATTTTACAAACAAGAAATGGAAAAAGAACTGCTAAATCTGCTGTTAAGATTGCTGTTGATATGTATAATGAGAAATTAATTAGTATGGAAGATGCTATTTTAATGGTAGATGTTAATAGTATAGATCAGTTATTACATAAAACATTTGATGAAGAAAAATTAAAAAGTGCTAAAATTTTAACTAAAGGATTACCAGCTTCTCCAGGAGCGGCAGTCGGAAAAATACGATTTAATGCTAAAGATATTAATGCCAATGATGAAGTTATTTTGGTTAGAAATGAAACTTCTGCTGAAGATATTGAAGGAATTAATCATGCAAATGGTATTTTAACTGTTCATGGTGGTAAAACATCACATGCAGCAGTAGTTGCTCGTGGTATGGGTAAATGTTGTGTAAGTGGTGCTAGTGATATTGTAGTTGATTATAAGAATAAGACTATTACAGTTAATGATATTGTTTTACATGAGAATGATTATATTTCTTTAGATGGTAGTAGTGGTATAGTTTATTTAGGTAAAATAGATTTAGTAGAACCTAGTATAAGTAAGGAATTTAAAACATTTATGTCTTTTGTTGATAAAGTTAAAAAATTAGGAGTTTATGTTAATGCTGATAATGCAACTGATGCTAAAAAAGCTTTATCTTTTGGTGCCGAAGGTATTGGTTTATGTAGAAGTGAGCATATGTTTTTTGAAGAAAATAGAATTTTATCTATGAGACAGATGATAATTGCGGATAATGAATTAGATAGAAATAAGGCTATTGCTAAATTATTATCTTATCAAAAAGAAGATTATACTCAAATATTTAAAGTTATGAGAGATAAACCTGTTACTATTAGACTTTTGGATCCTCCACTTCATGAATTTTTACCAAAAACAAAAGAAGATATTAAAAAATTAGCAGCATCTTTATCTGTTAGTGTATCTAAAATAGAAAAAAGAATAGAAGAATTAAGAGAATTTAATCCAATGATGGGACATCGTGGTTGTCGTTTAACTATTACTTATAAAGAAATTGCTATTATGCAAGCTAGAGCTATTATTGAATCTGCAATTGATGTAGATACTAAAATAGAGCCTGAAATAATGATACCTTTAGTAGGGGATGTAAAAGAATTAGAATATGTTAAAAAAGTAGTTAATGATACTGCTAAATTAGTAATGAAGAAGAAAAATAAAGAAATTAAATATAAAATTGGAACAATGATAGAAGTTCCACGAGCGGCTATTTTATCTAATGAAATTGCAAAAGAAGCTGATTTCTTTAGTTATGGTACTAATGATTTA
Organism: uncultured Bacilli bacterium; assembly: GCA_944364015.1. Taxonomy (GTDB): domain Bacteria; phylum Bacillota_I; class Bacilli_A; order RF39; family UBA660; genus CALVVX01. Next base: position 4,261 of record CALVVX010000073.1, read on the forward strand.
ACACAACTTACTTATGGTTTTTCTCGTGATGATTCTGAAAAGTTTTTAAATGATTATTATAGAAAAAAAATATTAACTTTTAATCCTTTTGAGACTATTGATCAAAAAGGAGTAGGAAAGTTAATGCAAATTTCTGTTCATTTAGCAAGAAAAGTAAAACCTAATATAAAATTAGGTATATGTGGTGAACATGGAGGAGAAGTTAAATCTATTGAGTTTTCTCAAAAATTAGGACTTGATTATGTTTCTTGTTCTTTATATCGAATTCCTATTGCTAAATTAGCTGCTGCTCAAGCGTTGATAAATAAAAAGAATTAAGCTTATCTTAATTCTCTTTTTATTAATTTAGCATGTACTACAGTTTTTCTATCATCATCATAACAAGTAGATAATGTTATTATTCTATCATTACTAGATAGTTCAGTATTAAAATCATATTTACTAC
>CALVVX010000074.1 GCA_944364015.1 uncultured Bacilli bacterium
GTTAATCATATTCATATACTCCTCTCACTTTATTAATTATCATCTTTATAAAGTTTAATAATGTTTTCTTTGCGTATTTATATTTAGATGTATTTGTACAGCCATAAATCTATATACTTTCTACTAAGTCTCATATGCATAAACCTCTCCAACATTTTACTTTCTTTCCTCTTGAACATTGTAAACAAGTCATTATTCTATCAGCATCTTCTTGTTTAATTGGCTTTACTTTTACTTCATACCCTTCATCTGTTATCATTGTTAATTCATATTGAGCATAAGTATAATATGGTATTTGATCTGCATAGAACTTATTAGTAATTACATCTAAAGATACAAATCTACCAAGTATTCCTTTAAAATTAATTAACGGCATTTCTCTTTTACTCTTTTTCATTCTTTATCAAATCTCCATTCTCATCAAAACTATATTCTACTTTACTACCAAAGTGTTCTCCGATTATGGCACTTCTTACAAAGACTTTCTGTATTATCTATATTAAAGAATACATTATCATCTTCATAATTCTTTTCTGTAACATATTCTTTGTGATGTACAAAATAAGCAGGTATATATAACCCGCTTCTTCAAACATCTCTCGCATAATCCATTTGTTAATAATAATTTTTCTTTTCTTAGTTTCTGCCATCTTTTACTTTTATATTTCTTTGCTATTTCAGGATTGTCTCTATATGTCATATTATTTCTTCTTTACTTTTTTAGATGTGTTTTCTTTACCTTCTTTTTTAACTGCTGTTTCTACTTCTTCTATAACAAGTTCAGCATATCTACTTCCATCGCGTCTTTTAGCATTTAATATTTCTTCTGCTCTTTCATTTTTAAATTCTTTAATATCTCCTGCTTTATATTTTTCCCCAGAATATTTGTCTGGTATATCTATTAAAAACTTTAACTTTTTCATATTATCCGCTCCTTTTTTAATAATAAAAATAGAGCTGGTTAACCTCAGCTCTATTTGATAGTAAGAAAAATAACAAAACCTTTTATATTTATTTATCTATTTTAATTAAAACATATTTTATATATGATATAAAATGATTTTTATTGATTTGTTTCTAAGCTGTCAAATAAATCTAAAGCTTTTCCGTTTTTTCTACATATATCTTCATAACTATAATTTAATTCACTTGCTACAGTTACAAGTGTTTTTCCTTGAATATAAACCTTCTCTAATATAACTCTGTATGGTTGTTTAACTTTTTCTAATTGATTTAATATTTCTTTTTGTTTTTGTGCTTCTGCATTTATTCTATCAAGTAGTTCATTTATATTATCTAATAATATTGCCAGATTTTCTGCCATACTGTCTTGTACTTTTTTTTCAATTTTAATTCCTGATAAGCTTATAGAAATAGATGATATTCTTTCTTTATATTCTTTAATATATTCTAGTCTTCCTTCAATCCATTTTTTATTATATTTATATACTTTTAAATCATTTCTATTCATATGTATTTCTCCTTTACAAATATGTCACTTTTTCTGGTGAAATGTTTCTTGGTGTCTCCGCTTCTTCAATTAATCCTAAATCGTATTTTGAAAAAGTTTCTTTAGTTTTTGTTTTTATGTTTTCATATAAAGCAAAATTAGGATAAATCTTTATTAATTTATATTGTTTATTTCCCTTTTTTAAGTTTTTTGGAATTTTCATTTAATTCTCCTTTTTTATTATTTTATATCCTCTAAATTTAGCAATTTGTAATTCATCTTTAGTTATCCATTTTTGCCATGTTCCACATTCTCCACAGTATAATCCACGCCTTGTTCCTTGAATTTCTACAAATAATTTATTACTTTCACATTTCTTACATGTACTCAACATATTATTTATCCTCCAATAATTCTTTTAATATTTTTATTTGTTTATGTAGATGTATTAATGCTTTTTCATTTTGCTCATATTTCATTTTCTTTTCTAAATCTTCTATTTTATCTTTTATTTTTTGTTTTGGTATATAACTATCCTGAAATTCTGGTGTATCAATATAAACAAGTCTTTTATCTTCAAAATCATCTTGCAGTATTTTTATATCTTGCTCTAAATCAATTACTTCTTGTACTCTTTTATGGTATTCGTCTATTAATTCTCTATTTTGTTTTTTTAATTCCGTTATTTCTCTATTTGCTGAATCTTGCATATCTGATAATGTTTCTAAATTCCCTAGTAATATTTTAATTGCATTTTGATTCATTCCACCTATCCAATTAATATGTACTGGCTTTATTAATTCTTTACATCTCCATATAGCTTCTTCTATGCTACCGACATCTATGTCGCTACCCTTTACTTTTAAATTTCTAGTAGCTTCAATTTCTTCATTATCTAAATCCATAATTTTATTCCTTTCTTAATCATTTATAAAAAGAACACAGTCTTAAAACTATATCCATCTAGTTTTTCACATTCACTTATTGTTTTGTGTACGACTTTTTCATTTTTCGCATTAATTGAATATTGTTTTTCTAAATCAACACTCCATCCTCTGCTCTTAAGTTCAATCAGACTTTCTCTAAGAGTTCTTTTATTTCTATAAACAATTAATATGTCAATCGCATTATCTCTTATTATCCTTTGCTTTATTTTAAAAAATATATTAAAAGCTTTTTCACTAATATTAAATAATTCTACTACCTCATCATATAAACCCATATAATTCCTCCTAATATAACAACCCTCCTAGTGTAAAACAAATAAGCCCTATCATAAAAATTCCAAAAGAAATTGAAATTTTAAAACTTTCAATTATAAACCATAATATTAACATTAAAAATCCAAATATTAATAAAATTTTACCTATCTTTTCTTCGTCCATACTATTCCTCCACTTTATAACAATTTCTTTCGTATTGTTCTTTAGTTAGTATTGTTTCAATATTAATAGTAAACTTATTTTGTACTGCTTTTCCTACACAATATATACAGGCACTCGTTATCTTATAAACTTTTTGTCCATTTATATAGTCGCCTACTTCTATTAAATCTATTATATTTTTTGAATGTTTTACTATATTAGTTCTATCTATTAACATTTCATTTTCACACTCTAAATATCTTGGCATAAAATAATCATTATTAATAACTTTACAAATACGTCCATAATTAGTTCTTACATACTCTCCTACTTCAATCATCTTTTAACCTCATCTCCTCAATAACTTTTTCATAATCTATGTAAAACTTATTTATCTTTTTAAATATTTTATAGCTAACTATAATATCTGCTATAAATAAAATTATTAATATTAATCTAATTATTGTTAACATATTTATCTCCTTAATTTAACAAATTTAATATTCTTATTAAAAAGTATATTAGTATAATTTTAATATCCATATTTTCTCCTTTTTAATTTATCTTTGGTATATGTTTATCCATAAGTTCTTCGTTCTGTATTTTTAAATTCTCTTTTTCATAATTAGTTTCACTCCATTTTTTAAAATACTTTCTATATTCTTCATAAAATCTTGTATTGCTTTTATTTAATCTATCAACTTCATCTTCTAAGTATTTTACATACGAGTAAACAGATATTATATTAATCGATTCTATAATCACTAAAATAGCTAATATTAAAATTAATGTTTCCATTTACTTATCAATCCTTCCTATTAAAAATATTTTAATAATAATAATGTTGTTATAAAAATAAGTATTATTATAATTATAATTAATGTAATTATTGGGGATTTTTGTGAACCGATTGCTAATAAAATAATTAACAATACACAAATAAAAACTATTATAGTAGCAATTATAATTGCTGTAAAAATACTCATTTTATACACGCTCCTTTTTTATAATTTATATATATTTATAGAATCATCTTTAAAAGCTTTATTAATAATTTCACTTACAATTTCCCAATCGCCATTTGCTATTCCACATCCTATTTTAAAAGGTAGTGCCATTGTAAGATTGTTTATATCTGCATTTTTTCTTACTTTTTCAAGACACATCTTCATTGCTTCGTAATCTGTATTAAAATCTTTATCTTGACTAAAAATATTTGCAATTACTTTATTATCTTCTGTCAAGTAAAAACATACTTCTCCTCTTAAATTTTTATAATTATTATTTTTTCTTTTACAAAATTCTGAATAATATTTTTCTAGTCCTGGATATTGGTCAGCGAGTTGTCTAGCAACTCCGCCTCCCATTATTCCATCTATATTTACTTGATGAATCAAAATATCCTCTTCCGCTTCTAATATATCTCCATCTTTAATCTTGACCATTATTTTTTCTCCTTTTTTCTATAATCTTTCCATAAACTCCACATTCAGATAAAGGAACTTCTCTTAATACTTTTATTTCAGAAGTTCTTACTTTTCCATCAGAAAACTTAGGTAAAACAATCTTATCAATTTCCGTTTCAACTTCTAAAATTGCTAGATTTTCGAAACCTGATCCGTATCTTAAAGCCCAATCTAAATAACTAATATGTATTCCATAGCTACATTCTTCTAAAATGTTTTGATCACATATTTCAGTTTTTTTCTTTCCAATTTCATATGTAAAATCCTCATTATAATCACTGTAATATATATTTCCACTTTTTCTTACTGCTTTATAAAATATAGCTTTATTATTTTCTTTTCTTTTAATTCCATAAAAATCAATAAATTCATCTATTGTTT
>CALVVX010000075.1 GCA_944364015.1 uncultured Bacilli bacterium
TCTAAAAAACTATGGAGAATATAAAACAGTAGCCAAAGATAATCAAGAATTTTTAAAAATATTACAAGATATAGAACAAGATTCACTAGTTTTGTATGTAGCAAGTTTATTTAATCTTAATCTAGATTATATAAATAAATTTAAAAATGTTATTTTAGTATTAACTAAAAAAGATATTTTACCTAAATCTGTAAAAGACGAAAAATTAATAAATTATGTAAAAAAATTAAATATAAATGTTTTAGATATAGAGGTAATTAGTAGTCTTAAAAACTATAATTTAGATAGTTTAATGAATAAAATAAATAAATATAAAACAAATAATAATGTATATGTAGTAGGAAATACTAACTCTGGAAAAAGCACTTTAGTAAATAAAATAATAAAAAATTATTATAATTCTAATTTAGATATAACTACTAGTCTATATCCTTCTACTACATTAGATAAAATAGTGATAAAACTAAATGATAAATTAAATATTATAGATACCCCAGGTATAGTAGATTATAATAGTTTTATTCATAATATTGATTTTACATTATTAAAAAAAATAACTCCTAAAAAAGAAATAAAACCACGTGTTTATCAAATAAATAATAAAGGAGCAATTTTAATTGAAGATTTAGTTAGAATTGAATATGAAACAAATGATAATAGTATGGTAATATATATAGCTAATAATATAAAAATAAGTATTGCAGGTAAACAAAATAATAAATTAAAAGAATTAAATTATAAGCAAATAAAATTAGATAAAAATATGGATATTGTTATACCAGATTTATGTTTTATAAAGTTTAATGATAAAATAAATTTAAAAATATATATAAAAGATAATGTAGAAATATATACAAGAGAAAATTTAATATAAGGATGTGATATAATGATTAAGAGAATGAGAAATAATTTATTACTTACTTTTATACTTACTTTATTATTTGGAATAATTTTAGTATTTGAAACAAGAGAATTTTTAGAAACTATAAATTATGTAATAGTATCAATTTTACTAATAATTGGAGTAATAGAAATAATATCTTATATTTATAGTAAAGCCTATAAAGAAAATGAATATTATGGCTTAATTTTAGCAATTATATGTATATGGTTATCTTTATTATTTTATCTATATTATACTACTATTATTTTATTCTTACCAATAGCACTATCTTTATATACATTTATAATAGGAGTAATAACATTAATAAAATTTATTCAAAGAAAAAATAAATTATATATAATAACTTCAATTTTATCATTTTTATTAGGAATTGCATTAATGTTTACTCCATATTTTAGCCTTGAAGTGTATTTTAAAATAACAGGAATATATATAATATATACTTCTATTATATACATATTAGAAATTAGGAAAATAAAAAAAGAGGTGAAATAATATGGATATAGTATTACAAGAAGCATTAGAAAAAGAAGAACAAAGACAGAAGAATAATATAGAATTAATTGCATCAGAAAACTATGTATCTAAAGATATATTAAAATTACAAGGTAGTATATTAACTAATAAATATGCAGAAGGATATCCTAATAAGAGGTATTATGGAGGATGTGAATATATAGATATATTTGAAAGTAAAGCAATTGAATATGCTAAAAAGTTATTTAATGTAAAATATGCAAATGTACAACCACATTCTGGAAGTAGTGCTAATATGGCAGTATTTAAAGCATTACTTAATATAAATGATAAAGTATTAGGAATGAACTTATCACATGGAGGACACTTAACACATGGGCATCCTTTAAGTTTTAGTGGTAAGGAATATGATATATGTTATTATAATGTAGATAAAGATAGTAATTTAATAGATTATGATGAATTAAGACAAATAGCTATTAAAGAAAAACCAAAAATGATAATTGCAGGTGCTAGTGCATATCCAAGAATAATAGATTTTAAAAAATTTAGACAAATAGCGGATGAAGTAGGAGCATACTTAATGGTTGATATGGCTCATATTGCAGGATTAGTAGCCACTAATCTACATCCTTCTCCAATAGAGTATGCAGATGTAGTAACTTCTACAACTCACAAAACATTAAGAGGACCACGTGGAGGAATAATACTTACTAATAATGAAGAAATAGCTAAAAAAATAGATAAAGTAGTTTTTCCAGGTTTACAAGGAGGACCACTTATGCATGTAATTGCCGCTAAAGCACAATGCTTTTATGAAGCATTACAACCTGAATTTAAAGAATATCAAAAACAAGTATTAAAAAATATAAAAGCTCTATCAGATTCTCTAAAAGAAGAAGGATTTAAAATACTAACTAATGGTACTGATAATCATCTAATAATTGTAGATGTAAAATCATCACTAAATATAACAGGAAAACAAGCAGAAGAAATATTAGATAAAATATATATAACAGTAAATAAAAATGTAATAGCATATGATACAGAAAATGCTATAAACACAAGTGGTATTAGATTAGGAAGTCCTGCTATGACTACAAGAGGATTAAAAGAAGAAGAATTTAGACAAATAGGTAAGATTATAAGTAAAGCACTAAAAAAAGAAGAAACAGAAGAAAATTTAAAAAAAGAAGTATTAAATATAACAAAAAAATGCTAATTAGCATTTTTTATCTACTAGAAACTCTAGGACCAATTTCCTCAATAAAATCATCATCAACGGCATTATTCTTATTATTAGCTAAATCTAAATCTTGCATAACTTTATCATATACTTGAGGATTACTACGTCTAAAGTCTTCTAGTTTACTACGACAATCAATACTCTGTTTTAAAGTATCAAGTATTTGAGAATAAGTCTTATCATCATTATCATTAACTACATTTGTTACTACGTTATCACTTACTACATTTGTTACTACATTACTGTTGTTAGGCTTAAAATCTTCTATTTTACTTACAACAGCATCTTTTAAATCACTTACTTTCTCAACTACTTGATCTTTTTTATCAGAAACAGATTGTTTTAAAACATTAACACTCTTAATGGCATTTTTCTTAAATTGCATTAAAACTAATTTAGGTAAACTATATTTATTTAAACCATTAGAAATATAAGAAATTCTCTTATTTTCTAATTTAATGTATAAATCAGTAATATTTTTTAAATAATAAGCTTTATTATTTATATTATTACTCATAACATTATCATAAGTATCAAATAATGCATCTTGAGTAGCTTCAATATTATCAATTTTTTTATCTAATAATTCATCTTTAGTACTTTGCTCAACAAAATTATCTACTTTGCCAAAATTAAAATCATTGATTTTATTAACAGTTTTAACAGCCTTACTAGCTATTTTTTTAACAAAATCTTTGGTTACAGAAAATAAAATAGAACCACGAAGAATGATTTTAGTTTTAGAACTTAAACCACTTAAATCTTTCTCATTATATGATTTCATATTTTCATCCCCTTACTTACATAAATCAAATAAAACATTTTTAATTTCATTTAAAACATTTTGATCTGTAATATTGGCAAATTCAATACTTCCATCAGGATTTTCTACAACTTCAGAAGTAGCAATAATAACATTTCCATTTGCATCTTCCTGATTTTCAGTATAAGCAACATAGTCTTTTCCATTAGAATTAAGAGTAAAATAATTTAATACTTCAACTTGTTTTTCCACACCATTACTATCAATAATAGTTATAAAATTTTTATCTTCCATCTTAACACTCCTTTATTCTTCTATGGTTTAATTTTACTATAAATAAATGACTTTGTCAATTACAAATAAAATCTATTTTTGTAAACTATTATCATATTTTGAAAAAATATTTAAAACTTTACTATAATCTATATCATCATATCTTTTTATTTTTTCATTAACCCCAGAAATACCATCAAAATTATTAAAATAAATTTTATACTTATAATAAGATTCTTTTTCCATAGTAGAACTAATTTCTTTATATAAATTACTAATATCTTTATTAACAAAACTAGATAAAAATTCAAAAGTTTTATTTTCATCACTAATAAAAGCAATTCTATTAATAATGTCTTCTCCAAGTATTTTTTCTAATTTATAAACAATAAATACCTCTTTATAATAAGCACAACCATTAGTCTTAAAATTATATTTTAAAGCAAGTTTTCTAGTTAAATATTCACAAATACCTTCTTTTATAGAATTATAACCAATAACACCACAAAAATGCATTGCTTCGTGCAATAATAAATCTTCATAATAATCTAATGTATCCATACCAGATATAATTACATGAAGAAAATAATCAAAAAAAGTATTATCATTTATTACTAAATTAGATTTATCATATAACTTATGTTTCTTATTAGAAGCATAATTAGGAAGTTTTTTTAATTCATTAAAAACACTATTAACATTAAGAGGAAGACAAATATTACTATGAGTAGAAATTCCATTTATAGAACCATAATCATATATTTTAATAATACTATTAAAATCTTTAATATTAATTAAATATTTTAATCTAGCTTTAGGAATAAAATCTCTATATTCATTAATAATAGCCTTTATATAAATCTTAAGCTTCTTAGCAAGCTTATCTTGAATATCTATCATCATATCACCAATTTTATTATAACCTAAAATAAAAAAAATTACTAGATATTGGATATATCATAAA
>CALVVX010000076.1 GCA_944364015.1 uncultured Bacilli bacterium
ACTTTAGACTTTATTTCATCTTCTCCTAAAACTATTACATATTTTATTTTATTTTTATTAGCCCATTCAAATGACTTTTTAAGTTTTTTATCACTCATTTCAATTAACACAGTAACATTATGTTCTCTAATCTTATTAGCAAGCATTAAAGCCTCTATTTTAGTATCAATAGGAATAATAAACAAATCATAAAAAGAAGATTCTATTTTTAATTTAGATACAATTTCATATATTGGAACTAAACCAAAAGACATACCAACTGCAGGATAAATATTTCCATCATCAATAAAATTAGTTATAATCTTATCATATCTACCACCCGCTCCTATGCTAGATGTTACAATATTATCAGTATCAAAAACCTCCCATATAGTAGAAGTATATATTTCTAATCCTCTAGCTAAATATGGAGTAAAAACACATTCGTTAAGACCTAATTTTTTCAAATAAAACTCTACTTCTTTTACTTCTTTTATTCCCTCTTTTAATATTTCATTATCAGATTTAATATTATCTAACTGTAATATAGTTAAATTAAAATAAGAAAATAATTTATCTAACTGATCAGAAGTTATATCTAATTCTTTTAATTCTTCTTTAACACCATCAATACCAATCTTAGCAAGTTTATCTACTGATAATATTACTCTTGATACATACTCTTCTTTAATACCAGATTCCAATATAAATCCTGATAATAACTTACGATTATTCCACTGCAATTCAATATTAATACCTAATTTCTTATACAAATAACAAGCCATAGACATAATCTCAACTTCAGGATAAGTCCCAGATAAACCACATAAATCAACATCACATTGATAAAACTCACGAACTCTACCTACCTTAACAGGACCATCACGAAATACTTTTCCAATTTCATATCTTCTAAAAGGAAGAGTTATTTTCTTACCAACATTCATTCCAATTACTTTAGCAAAAGGAACAGTTAAATCATAACGAAGACCAATTTGTCTATCTCCTTGATCTTTTAATGTATAAATTTCTTTTAATATTTCTGCTCCACCTGCATATTTAGAAGATAATAAATCATAAGTAGATAAAATAGTAGTCTCAAGTGGTAAATAACCAAAAGATTCAAAAGTCTGTCTCATTTCATTTATAATAGCATTTTTAACTATTTGTTCATTAGGTAAACTATCATTAGTACCTTTAACATTTTTTAACACATTATTCATTGGAGCCTCCTATAGTAATTATATTAAGGATTATTTTATTTGTCAATTACTTTACTCTTCTCTTTCTTTTTACTGCATCAATTGTTTGACTAATATTTTTAAATTTATTAGAATTTTTATTATAATAAAGTTGTTCTTCATACATATATAACAAAAAATCTACAAAACGATTAACTGAATAATTAATATCCGCACTATCTCTAAATTCAATTGCCTCTAGTTTATTATAATAAGACTGCTTATTATTATAAATACTATAAGAAATATTTAAAGGAGGCAACTTTAATTCTAAATCCTTACCATTTTTATGCTTATAAGTAGCATTTAATAAACTTGTAAACTTCATATTATGAAGTATTCTACAAACACGTCCATTTCCATCTACAAATGGATGTATTTTAACAAATAAAAAATGAATTAAAGCAGATTTTATAAACGGATCATTATTAATAATATCATCACTATTTTTATTATAAAATTTAATAAAATCTTGCATAAACCTATTAACATCAACATAACTAGGAGCATTATATACTACTTCTCCTTGTCTTTTTACAAAAACATCTACATCTCTATATTTACCAATCTCATATGGCATATTAGAATTTTTCATAACCTCTTTTTGAATATTACATATTCTTTTATTTGTTAAAACTTTAACATTATTTAAAATTTTGGTATTTAAAAGCTCATCTGGTGGTATAACTTTAGTCTCTTCAATTTGATTAGAATACAACAATTCATTAAATAACTCTAAAGTTAAATAAGTAATAGCTTTCTCTTGTCCATGAGCAAATACCTTTTTAAAATACTCATTAAATTCATATTGAACATCCGCAAGATGCTCTAATACACCTTGTTCTATTTCTAAATTAGATAAATATTTTTGAATATTAAAATATCTTAAATTATCATTCATTATATCCCCTCATTTCGGTATAACTATTATACCTAAAATTAATAAAAAGTCAAATAAAAAAAGCATTTAAGCTTTAATATATCTTTTATCTTTACTATTAAACTTAATATCTAATAATTGATCTAATCTAGTTATAGTAATAAATCTATCATTTTTCTTATTCTTATCAGAAAACTTTACTGATATTCCACCTTTTTCTTCCCATTTTTCTAAATTAGGTAAATAATCATCCACTAATATAGCACCAGTAGGATCAACAAAATCACATTTATCTATAACTTTAGGACAAGGAATAATTTCTAAATCAGGAAACTGCCTATTAATCATTTTAATTTTTTCTTCTTCTTCATGTTTAGAATTTACATGAGTTAATACTGATATATCATAAATATTAGTTTTAATTAATTTCCTTATACAATTAATACTATCATTCATAACAGGTGATATTTTTAATAAATTATTCCAATCTAAAGTTCGATAAAAATTTAATATCTCATCTCTAGTTTGTAAATTTTGATCTTCAATCATCTGATAAGTTACAGAAATAGTATCTAATATTACACCATCAAAATCTAAATATAATTTCATATTCTCCCCCTATTTAAGATTATTTGTTATATCTTCTTCTCCTTCATAATATGCAACAATTTTATCATTTTCTATCTTGATAATTGTATCTTTTACAACTTTTAAATCTTCTAAATTTTTAGCATCTTTATTACTACTTTCTCCAACATAATTTTTATTTAATATATCACTAGTATCTACATAATATACTTTTTTATCTTGAAGTCTATTTATAATTGAAGTAGCAATATTTGTATTCTCATTATTAAAATCATAAAAATATACATAATAAGTATCTTCTTTTTGTTTAAATATAGAATTAGCAAGTATTGCACCAGTAGATCCAGTATCAGTAGTATCATTATCTTTTTTACTCAAATCTATTTCTTTAGTTAAAAATAAACTAACTCCAAAAAATAAAAGTGCAAAAATTATAATTACCACAATTGCGATTTTTAATAAACGATAAATCTCTTTATTAGAATCATTAGTATAATTAATATTTATATTTTTATTTTTTCTAGCTTCTTTTCTTTTTTGCTCTCTATTCATAATAACACCTCGTACACTCATTTTACAATGAACTAAAATATTTGTCAATAGAAAAGCTATTTTATATAATAACAATAAAATAAGACACTCTATCATCTTTGATTGAGTGTCAAACAAACATTTATTTTGATACCGGTATTACACTTATACTACGTGCAACTTCTAATAATTCACTAGTATCCATCTTATCACTAAATACATAATATTCAATACCACTACTATACCAATTAACTGAATTATCATTAACTACTCCAATTGTATCAGATAATTGGGTTAAATCCCCAAATGTTGGAATAACAACATGTTCTTCTGTCTTATCTACAGTTTCTTCTATTAAGATAAAAGGACTATCTCCATCAAAAGTTAATATTAATCTTTCTCCTTGATCTTTATTAATCTTTTGTTGTGATTTTAAAAACGTATTATTAGGCAAATACATAGGATAAATAACATCATCAATACTAGCAGTAGGACTATCTTCTTTAACCCCATCATTATTCTCTTTAGACTCACTCTCATTATTATCATCTTTAGCCTCATTAGACTCATTATCATTATTAATATCTGTATTATCTTCACTACTATCTTGTTGTGTTACAAAATTATTAATATCAAATGTATTATCATCAAATTTAGCATTCAAATCAATCTTTGAAAAAGACATCTTTATTTGCATATTATTATTCTCATCCATAACTTGTGTTTCTTTTATATTATAATCTTTATCTAAAGTTACAAGTTGTTTTACTAATTTCTTATTATTAGGATAATTAACTGTAGAAGTTAATATATAATTATTATCTTTTTGTTCAACAACCCTATTTTCATCATTTTCTAAATCATCTATAATAGAAGTAAGTAAATAAGCTTGAGAATTATTATATGGCCAATCACTTTGAAACTTAAATGATTTATTTAATGATGGTGTTATAACTATAACACACAAAAGTTTAATTTTTTTATTAAACTTATTTATTTTCTATTTTATCTTGCGATTCAATATATTCATAGTTTAAGTTATTATTTTTCGTTATTACTGATTCTCCTAGTTTTCTTTCAAGATCATCTCTAGCAACTTTAGCAGTATTACCACCCATTCTTGCTATTTTTTTATTTTGTTCTAAACCATAAGGATTATGTTTTTTAGCAAGTTCTCTTGTTGCAGTTTCCCCTAAGTCTGTTAAAAGAACTTCTATATCAGACATATTATCTCTTAAAGATTCTTTACGAAGTCCTTTAAATTCTTTATATTCACTTGCTTTCATTCCAGACCATTCTTGATAAATTTCATTTGTTAGTATCCCATATTCATAATTTTTAGTGATACCGCC
>CALVVX010000077.1 GCA_944364015.1 uncultured Bacilli bacterium
AATGTAGTTGAGAATATTACTTTACCTATTTTATTAGATAATAATCAGGTAGATAAAGATTATTTAGATGAATTACTTGGTGTTTTATCTTTAAAAAATAGATTAAACCATTTACCTAATCAATTATCAGGAGGAGAACAACAAAGAGTATCTATTGCAAGAGCATTAATTACAAGACCTAATATTATACTTGCAGATGAGCCTACTGGTAATTTGGATTCTAAAAATAGTTTAGAGATTATTAAGTTATTAAAATTATGTAATAAGAAATATAATCAAACTATTCTTATGATAACTCATGATGATAATTTAGCTAAATTGGCTGATAGAATTATAACAATAGTTGATGGTAAAATAGTTAGTGATGTGATTAATAGTGAAAATATTAAATAAAGTTATTTTAAGGCATTTAACTTTAAATAAAAAAAGAACTATTGTAACTATTATTGGTATTATTTTATCTACTTGTTTAATGGTTGGTATTGGTTTATTAGTATCTTCGGTTAAAGATTATTCTATTAATGAGGTTAAGAAGTATAATGGTTCTTATCATATTGAGTTATCTGATATAGATATGGCATCTTTTGATAAGTTGAAAGATGAAGATATTAGTTATTATTATGAACAATTAGTGGGTTATTCTAAAATTGATTCTGATAAAGAATATATTGCTATTAATAATGTAAATGAGGCTTATTTTGATGAATTAGAACTTATAAGTGGTAGATTTGCTAAAAATAGTGATGAAATTGTTATTACTACTAATTTAGATTATGAAATTGGTGATGTTGTTACTTTTGATTTAGCTAATAGAGTTAGTGAAAATAAAGTTTTATTAAATGGTAAGAAAATTGAAAATGAAGAGTTTATTAATACTTTTAGTAAAACTTATAAAATAGTGGGTATTGTTAAAGTAAGTAATTATGAATCTTACGATGATATTGCATATGATGTTTATACTACTGGTTTTTCTACTACTAATAATATGAATTTATATATTGAATTTAATGAAATTAAAGATATTGTTAATAAGGCTAATGCTTTGGCTAATAAGATAGATTATGATATAGATAATATTAATTATAATACAGCTCTTTTGGCTTTATATGGTCAAAGTACTTATAATAATGTAAATGAAGTTTTGATTACTACTATGGTTATTATGTTATTATTAATTTCAGTTGGTTGTATTATGGTAATATATAATTCATTTAATATATCTTTTATGGAAAGAAAAAAAGAAATTGCATTATTTTCATCAGTTGGTGCTACTAAGAAGCAGATTTTATTTAGTATGTTGTTTGAAGCTTTTATATTAGGTTTTATTGGTATTATTATTGGGTTTATTGCTTCTTTTGTTGGAATAAAAATTGTATTAATTATTATTAATTATTTAATTAAAGATGCTCTTGGTAGTAATTTGAATTTAGTTATTGATTATATATATATAATTATTCCAATAATATTTATGTTTATTTGTATATTTATTTCTAGTATTATTCCTGCTGTTAGGGTATCTTCTTCTTCTGTTATTAATGTTATTTTTCAAAATGATGAAATTAAATTAGATAATAAGAAGATAAAACCAAATAAATTAGTTAACAAATTATTTGGGGTATATGGAGATATTGCATTAAAAAGTATTAAAAGAAGTAAGAAAAAATACCGTATTAGTGTTATATCATTATGTGTTAGTATAGTTTTATTTATTACTTTTTCTACTTATTTGATGTATACTACTAATGCTACTAGTAATTTTTTAAATACTCATGATTATGATATTGTATTTAGTTTATATGATAATAAGTTAGCTGATAATTTAGAAGTTAAGTCTTTATTAAATTCTTATGATATAGATAAAAAGGTTGAATATAGAATAAGTAGTATTAGTATAGTTAATGATATTAATAATTATTCTAAAGAATATTTAGACATTCAAAAGAATTTATTAGAATCTTATGATGAATTTATTAATAGAAATGTTATAGATATTATTCTTATAGGACTTGATAATGAGAGTTATTTTGATTATTTATCTAAATTAGGTGCAGATGAAGAGAAGATTATAGTTTTAAATAATTATGATGCTTATGTATATGATAATAACAATCGTAAGTTAGTTTCTAGTAATGTTTTTAATAATGAATTTAATATTAAAGCATGTAAAAGTTTAGTGGATAATGATTGTAATTATAATATTAATAATGTTACTGTTAGTAACACTAATTATTTAGGATTAGATTTATTTAAGTCTTCTAATAATGTGAAATTAGTTGTTAGTGAAGATATGTTTGATTATTTATTTAATAATTATCATATTAAGAATAGTGATGATGATATACTTTCTAATGTTTCTACTTATTATGTTATTAAAGCTGATAATTATAATAAATTAGATGAAATTGGTAATAATTTAGTTAATAAGTATCCAAATGATTGTAGTTATAATAATGTAACTAAATCTATGCAATTAGAAAATAATATAGTATTAGTGTTAAAAATATTGATGTATGGTTTTATTAGTTTAATTGTTTTAATTGGAATTACTTCTGTTTTTAATACTATTAATACTAGTATTATGTTAAGAAAAAGAGAATTTGCTATATTAAGAAGTGTTGGTTTAACTAATAAGGGATTTAGTAAGATTTTGTTTTTTGAAAGTTTATTTATAGCTTTAAAGGCTATTATATATGGTTTAATTATATCTTTTGGTTTAATTATATTAATAAATTATACATTTTCTTCTTTAGAATCTGATTTTTATATTCCTTATTTTAGTATTATTATATCAATTATTGTGGTATTTTTAATTGTTTTAGTTACAATGTTTCATTCTTCTAAAAAGATTAGAAAAGATAGTATAATTAAACAAATTAGGCAGGAGAATATTTAATGGTTAAAAAAGTATTTAAAATTATTACTTTATTAATTTTAATAGTTATTTTATTGGTTTTAGTTATTAATATTTATGTAGTAGATAAATATAAAGATAGAATAATAAATATAGATAATATAGATAATATAGATAATAATATAGAAGCAGTAGTAGTCATGGGCGCTAGTGCATATGATAATAAGGTTAGTATTATGTTAAAAGATAGATTAGATAGAGCAATTGATGTAGTTAATAATACTAATATTAATGTTATTTTAAATACAGGTAGTAAAACAGAAGTAGAAATTATGAGTAAATATTTAGAAGAACATGATATTGATATTATTAATATTAAAGAAGATAGTAATGGTTTATCTACTTATCGTAGTATGAATAATTTAGTAAATTTAGGTTATAAGAAAGTATTAATTGTTAGTCAAAAATATCATTTGTATCGATGTTTATATAATGCTAATGAATTAGGATTAGATGCTTATGCAATTAGTAGTAGAGAAATAAACTATAGTGGTCAGTTAGAAAGAGATATTAGAGAAGTATTAGCAAGGGTAAAAGATTTTATTTTGAATTTAATGTAAAGTAAGAAAGTTAATTTAATTTTCTTATTTTTTTTATTGAAAACAAAAAAGAAATATGATATTATTAAGATAACGAGGAGATGTTGATATGGAACAGTTACAAAAAGATAGGGATTATACAAAATTTTTAATTAGAACTATTGAAAAAGAAATAAGAAAAAATAGTTTTAAGAATAAAAATGAACTTATGAATTTTATAAACGGAATTAGACAAGATTTGAATACTAAACAAGTTATTGATTATGTTAATAATAATAGACTTATTTTTAATTATCAGGAATTTCAAATGAAAATTAATCAAGTTATTAATAATTTTGATATTATGATGCAAAATTTACAAATAGAAAAGATGCGTCAGATGCAACAGATGCAAATGCAGAAAATGCAACAAGCATCTTATCAAAATCAACAACCTAGTTATGTTCCTATAACTAAAGTAGATGTAAATTCTATATCAAAAGAATTAATAGAAAAAATAAACTTTTTAATAGTTAATCCTAAAATTGATGTTAACAATGTATTAGTAGATACTAAAACAGGTAATTTTGTTGATTTTGTTAATAAAAAGCCTATAGTTATTATTCATAATAAAGAAACTAATGCTTTTGAAATAATGGGAGAAAAAAAAGAAGAAAAACAAGAAATAAAACCAAAAAAAGTAGAAGAAAAAAAGGAAGAAGTTAAACAACAATCAAAAGTTAGAACTAAAAAATTAATTATGCCTAAAATAATAGAAAATAATAAAGCATTTATAAGTACTGTATTAGTTACTGCAGTATGTGCTATTTCAGGAATAATAATTGCTAGTTTAATTTTGGTAAAATAGAAAGTAGTGATAATATGTTAACTAGAAGTAAATGTGGGGGGTCAAAATTATTACTAAAAACATGTATTAATAAATGTAGTATAATGTTAAGAAAAATACAAGAAATAAGTTCTATTAATATAGAATGATTTTCTTGTATTTTTTTCGTTTCTATTTAGTTAATTTATAAGTATTTATATTTTGATTATGTTAATATATATAATATGGAGGAAAATA
>CALVVX010000078.1 GCA_944364015.1 uncultured Bacilli bacterium
TGTTACAATTATATCATTTTCTAATACTATTTTGTTAACTATCTTATTTAAATAATGTTTTCTGGTATTTTTTATTTTGGCATATAGTCTAGCTATCTTTAGTTTTGTTTTTTTATAGTTTTCACTTCCTTTTTCTCTTCTGGATAATTCTCTTTGCAGTCTTTTTAATCTTTTTTCATATTTAGTTATAACTTTTTTGTTATCATACTTTTCATAATCACTAGTTATTACTAAATCCTTTATTCCAAGATCAATACCAATAGCTTTACCAGGATTTACTTTGTCTTTAAATAAAGTATCTTCTTCAACTACGACACTTACATAGTATTTACCTGTTACTTCTCTTATTATGGTTGCATTAATAATTTTTCCAGTTATTTCCTTTTGATTACGATATCCTCTTATATCAACTAATCCTAATTTAGGTAATTTTATTTTTTTATTAAGTAAATCTATTTTAATGTTACTGTATGTATTATTCTTATAACTACTTACAATACAGTTAGTTCTATAACTTTGGTAAGTTCTTTTGTTTTTAAAAACGGGATAGTTCGCTCTTTTAGCAAAAAAATTATTATAAGCATCTTCTAAATTAAAGATAGCACATCTTAAAGCACAACTATCTACTTCTTTTAAGAATGGTTTTTCTTTTTGTAAGTATTTTAAATTATTACAATTAGTAAATGCTTTTGTTATTCCTTCTGCTTGCTGTTTTGCGAGGTAATAATTATATACTAATCTTACACATCCAAAGGTCTTATGAATTAAGATTATTTGTTTTTCACTAGGATATAATCTAAATTTATAAGTTTTATAACCCTTCATAACATACCACCTCACTTGTAATTAAACTATAACATGTAAAACATATGTTTGTCAATAGTTTTTTTAATTAAAAAGATTATTTTGTTACAGTTCTCTATTTAGTTTTGTTAGAATTAAATCTGATGCGACTTTTTTGTTTGTTCTTGAACGGAGAACTTTCCTATTAAATAATTATGTAGAATTCTACATAAAAATAAAAAAAATAGAAATTAAATTCTATTTTCATATACACTTACTTTTTTTCTATCTTTGCCCATATGCTCATATTTAACATAACCTGAAATAGTAGCATATAAAGTATCATCTGTTCCTCTTCCTACATTAGTACCTGGATGAATTTTAGTACCTCTTTGACGATAAATAATAGATCCAGCATTAATAAATTGCCCATCACTTGCTTTAGCACCAAGTCTACGTCCTGCTGAATCTCTACCATTACTAGTAGAAGATTGACCTTTTTTATGAGCAAATAATTGTATATCAAAACTCAAAAATTTCATGGCTTTTCCTCCCTTATAATTTTAATATTTTTAGGATATTTAGAACATATTTCTTCTAAATAAATAATCATATTATTAAGTAATTTATTAGTAATAGAATTATTAGTAATATTATTAATTAAAATATTATTATCTTCTTTAATAACATTAATAGATTTATCATCAATACTAATAATATTATTAATAGTACTAATAACTAAACTACTAACAGAAGCACATACTATATCTTTACCATATTCTTCATAATCAGCATGTCCTTTAATAGAAATACTTACTAATTTAGAATTTTTTCTAGTAATTAAAACTCTAATCATAAATACCCCTATTTAATTTTTTTTATTTCAACTTTAGTATATGGTTGACGATGCCCTTGTCTTTTTCTAGTAGACTTCTTATTAGGAGTATAAGTAAAAATCTTAATCTTTTTACCTTTACCTTGTTTTACAACAACACCCTCAACTGTAGCATTTTCTACATATGGATTACCAACAATACCATCTAACATTAATACTTTATCAAAAACAATTTTATCATTATCTTTTAAATCAACTTTCTCAATATAAATAACATCGCCTTCAGATACATAGTATTGTTTTCCACCTGTTTCAATAACAGCCTTCATTATATCCCTCCTTATTTTGTTTAATAGACTCGCCTAAATAAGGTGCTAAAGCTTAAAACCTTTAAAGTGCGGTTGAATAATCAACATAAGGTCCACAAAACTATTAATAATAATAGCACAAACTAAATAATAAGTCAAATACTTCATTTAAAAAATTTAGATAAATATTTATCTTCTTTAACTAAACCATTATTACTAATAAATAAATGCTTTCTATTTCGATACATATTCTTAATATTATTAATAATTTTATATTTATTAAAATTATATTTATATAAATATCTCTCTAATAAAAATCTATTATATAAAATATCTATATTTTTATAATAAATATAAATATTATAAAATAAAACACTAATAATTAGATAATAAGAATAATTATTAAAACCAACAATAATTAATATAAATATAAAAATAACAGAAACAAATAAAGAAATAATATTAGATAACTTATAACTAAAAAATTTAGATAAATATAAATTAAAAATCTTAAAACCATCTAATGGATATATAGGAAATAAATTAAAAATTAAAATAGAATAATGATACATAGAAACTAAATTACTACCAAGATCTAAACAATTTAAAAAAACAAAAAATAAACTTTGAAATACAACTCCCATAATAGCAATAATTAATTCTTTATCTATATCAATATCTATAATACTACTAATTTTAGTTACACCACCAAATGGATAAATAATAATTTTATTAATCTTTATTTTATAAAATAAAAACATACAAACATGACCTAACTCATGAACCAAAACTAAACTACTAAATATAATTAAATTAGAAAAATAACCAGTAATAATAAAACCAAAAGCAATAATTAAATAAGTGTAATGAAACTCTATTTTACTTAAGATATTCTTCATAATTTAAAACTTTTCCATCCTTACTATAAACTAAATATAACTTATTACCATCAACTTCTCCTAATAAATCTCCCTTTTCAATATAATCATATAACTTAACAGAAGTAGATAACATATTAGAATAAGAAATATCTACCCCATCCATACCTTGAATAATAATAACATTACCATAATGTTCTTTTTGACCAATATAAACAACAATACCACTTTCTAATACAGGAACTAAATAATTATTAGTAACATCTAAACTAACTCCATCATAATATTTAGATGAATTAGAATACTCTAAAGTAGGAGAAAAAACTGGTTTAACATCACTTACCATATTATCTAGAAAAGAAATACCACCAAGATGCTTTTCATAAAAATTTTTAAAAGTAGTAAAAGACAAATTAGTCTCATAAACATTTTTATAAATAGTATCCTTAAAACTACTATTAGACTTACAAATAATAGCTAAAAATAAAAAGATAATAACTACTATAAAACTTCTAATACAAAAGTTCTTTAAATATTTTTTAAAGTAATTATCATCTATATTATTATTTTTTTTATTTAATCTCTTTTTATATCTAATAATATCCTCATTATTCATATAATCACCAATAAATTATATGAATAAATATTAATAATTATTAGACAAAACTTCAAAATAAGCCTTTGGATGAGCACAAGTAGGACAAACTTCTGGAGCAGAATAACCATAATGAACATGACCACAATTACGACAAATCCAGAATTGTTCTTCACCTTTTTCAAAAACTTTATTCTCTTTTATATTTTTAAGTAAAGCTAAATATCTTTCCTCATGTCTTTTTTCAATATCCGCAACTGATCTAAATTTAAAAGCAATATCACTAAAACCTTCCTCTTCAGCTACTTTAGCAAAATTAGCATACATATCAGTCCATTCATAATTTTCTCCATTAGCAGCATCTTCTAAATTAACTAAAGTATTAGGAACAGAACCACCATGTAATTCCTTAAACCACATTTTAGCATGCTCTTTTTCATTATTAGCAGTTTCCTCAAAAATAGCAGAAATTTGCTCATAACCTTCTTTTTTAGCTTGAGAAGCATAATAAGTATATTTATTACGAGCTTGAGATTCACCCGCAAAAGCTTCCATTAAATTTTTTTCAGTTTGACTTCCTTTTAATTCCATAATACACCTCCATATTAATTTTAAACTAAAATAACTAATAAGTCAATTATATTAGTTATTTTATATTACTATATGTAGTAGTTACCTGGGTTCTCGCCCTCAAGTTGCTTCGAAACTCCAAGTCAAGATTCAAAGCACGCTTCGGGCGAGCCTACGCATATCCAAAACTTGCAAAAATTTTATACTACTTCCCCTTGTTCAACCTCATTTTGAGGGAAATTCAATGACAGTTTCACAAGGGAACCACTTCGTGGTTCGACGTATGACTTGTCCCTCGGAAGTTTTACAGCGCAAGCAAAGCCGCACGAGCCGAGTAGTAGGAGATACTACCGCCAACGGCGCTGCTGAAGTAGAACACGCCCGCGTAAGAGCCATTGCTATAGGTACCACCGCGTCGGAACCACATGCCAGACGAGGCGACAAAGGACGCGGAATCATTATTCCATGCTGTAGTAGAACTAACAACTACTTCTCCTGTCGCATCTCCTAATCTTGCTCGATTGTACGCT
>CALVVX010000079.1 GCA_944364015.1 uncultured Bacilli bacterium
AAGGTGCTACTGGACCTACTGGACCTACCGGGCCAACTGGACCAACTGGACCTTAATATGTATGAGTAAATATAAAATTTGTGTATATGCCATTTCTAAAAATGAAGAAAAGTTTGTTGATAGATGGGTTGATAGTATTAAAGATGCTGATGCTATTTATGTACTTGATACTGGTTCTACTGATAATACCGTCGAGTTACTAAAGAAAAGAGGTGTGAATGTTGCTAGTAAAATTATTAATCCTTGGAGATTTGATGTTGCTAGAAACGAAGCTCTTTCTTTAGTACCACTTGATTTTGATATATGTATTTCTCTTGATTTAGATGAAGTTTTAAATTCTAACTGGCGTAATATTTTAGAGGATAATTGGACTAATGATACAGATCGTATATTTTATAATTATAATTGGCTATTAGATGATAATAATGTTCCTAAAGTTAACTTTTACATTGAAAAAATACATAAGCGACAAGGTTATAAATGGACTCATCCCGTACATGAAGTATTAACTTTTATGGAAAATAGAAAAGAAAATAAAAAAGTAATTGATGGTATTATAGTTAGTCATTATCCAGATAAAAACAAAAGTAGAAGTAGTTATTTACCTTTATTAGAATTTTCTGTTTTAGAAGATCCTAATGATGATAGAAATATGCACTATTTAGGAAGAGAATATATGTATCGTGGTAAATATGAGAAAGCTATTGATACTTTAAAGAAACATTTAGAGATGGAAAATGCTACTTGGAAAGACGAAAGATGTGCTTCAATGCGTTTTATTGCTCGTTCTTTTCGTTATCTAAAAAAATATGATGAAGCTATTAGTTGGTATAAAAAGGCTATTACTGAAGCCCCCTATTTAAGAGATCCTTATGTGGAACTTGCTTTACTTTATTATGAATTAAAAAAATGGGACGATGTTATTTATTATTGTGATAATGCATTATTGATTAAAGAAAATACAAAATCTTATATTAATGAGCAATTTAGTTGGGATGGCACTATTTATGACTTAAAGGCAATTTCCTATTATTACTTAAATAATAAAGATAAAGCATTAGAAAATATTAATATGGCTCTTAATTATGATAATGATAATGTTAGACTATTAAATAATAAAAAAGTATTTGAAAAAATGTAAATCAAATGCTTTTTTTATTTTTCTTGTTTTGAAATATTTAATAATATTCCTATTCCTATCATTGTAATTATCAAGCTACTACCTCCGTATGATAAGAATGGTAATGTTACTCCTGTTACGGGTATTAATCCTACAACTACCATTAAATTTAACAATGCTTGAAATGCTAAACCGAAAGTTATTCCAAATGCTAAATATTTTCCAAATTTATTTTCACAATTCATTGATATTTTAAAACCACGATATATTATTATTAAAAATAAAGTTGATACAATTAATACTCCTAAAAAACCGAATTCTTCACTAATGATTGAAAATATAAAATCTGTTTGAGGTTCTGGTAAATAAAAGTGTTTTTGAATTGAGTTTCCTAATCCTAGTCCTAATAATCCTCCTGGTCCTATTGCATATAATGATTGTATTATTTGAAAGCCACTGCCTAGTGGATCTTCCCATGGGTTTAAAAATGATAATATTCGTTTTAGACGATATGGTGCTATCATTATTAATACTGTTATTGCTGTTAGTCCAATTGAAGCTAGTTTTATAAAGAAGTTCATTTTTACTCCGCTTACAAATAATAAGACTACTATGCTCATTACTATTACTACTCCAGTTCCAAAGTCTGGCTGTAACATAATTAGTAAAAATATTAATAGTAAAATACCTAAAATGGGTAATACTCCACTTTTTATGTTTTTTATTAATCTTTCATTATTTGTGAGGTATTTAGAACTAAATATTATCATTGCTAATTTAGTAAATTCACTTGGTTGTATTCCTAGTGATCCTATTCCAAACCAACTCCTTGATCCGTTTCTGACTGTTCCTATTCCCGGTATTAGTACTAATATTAATAAAATAAAGCAAACACCAAAAATAATGTTTGCTTTATTTAAATATTTCTTATAATCTATATTTGATACTATAATCATTACTATATAACTAGTGGTTAAAAATATTGCTTGTAATTTTAAAAATCTATATGGATCGCTAAATTTATATTCAGCCCAGACATAAGAAGAAGAGTAAATCATAAATAATCCAAGAAGTGATATTAGAATTACTGATATTAATAATAAATAATCTATTTTTTTCATATTAAACTCCAGTCCTTTCGTTTCATTCAAGGCATCTAAAGGATGAAATTCTTAAACTAACTTTTTAGATTACCTTCTTTCTATAGCCATACACCATATATAAGGGCAATTAAGCTTAAGATGAATCCGACTATCCAAAATAGTTTTACGATGTCATTTTCACTCCATCCTAGTCTTTCAAAGTGATGATGAATTGGAGTCATTAAAAATACTTTCTTTTTAAATACCATAACTGAAAATATTTGAATTATTACTGTTAATGTTTCTATTACAAATACGCCTCCAATTACTGCAAGTGATAATTCGTGAGATGTAAGTATTGCTATCGTGGCTAGAGTTGCTCCTAGTGTTAAACTTCCTGTATCTCCCATAAATACTTTGGCAGGATGTGAATTAAAGACTAAAAATCCCATTATTGATCCTACTAATACAAAACAAAATATTCCCATATCTTGATATCCTTCTACCCAATAACTACCCCACGATAATAAACCAAAGGCTATAAAGGCTATAACTGATAGTCCTCCTGCTAATCCATCTAGTCCATCTGTTAGATTAACTGCATTTGAGCTTCCTACTAATAATAGTAGAATAAATACGCCATAAAACCAGTCTAAATCCCATTCTATATTTAATAGTGTTACTTCTAAAACAGAATCACCGCCTGTGTATTCTCTAAATAATATATAAAATATCAAAGCAACTACAAATTGTAATAGTAGTTTTTGAAATTGAGTTAGACCTTTATTTCGTTTTCTTTTAATACTTATATAATCGTCAAAAAAGCCAATTAGTGCATAGGAAATGAATACAAATAAAACTATTAGTAAATTAGTCGAATATTCTATTCTATCCGTTAGTAATAATAACAAAACCGTAAAAAAGGTTGGTATGATAAATATTAATCCTCCCATGGTAGGAGTTCCTTGTTTTGCTCGATGTGCATCTACGTATACATTTATTTGTTGTCCTATTTTTACTTTTTTTAACCATGGAATGATTATTAATGCAAATACAATTGTAACTATAAAGCCAATCATTAATGCAAATAGTGATTTTGTTAATGTTAACATATTTTCACTTCCATTTCTAATAAGATTATAACATACTATTAATAGTTTTTTTAGTATTTTAAATTATTTTACATAGGAATTTGTCAATTACCTAACATTAGTCTCACTTTGCTTCCTATTATTACAGAAGTGCCAGATGATGGTGCCATTGATTTTACATACTTTCCATTACCAGTATATTCAATATTGAATTCAGATAATACTTTTTTTGCTTCTTCTAAACTCATTCCCACTACATTTGGTAATTTTGTATATTCTTTTTCATACCATTGATATTCTTTTTCCAAGCCACCATTTGGTTTTTCTATATCTAATGCACTAATTGCATCTGTTAATATCGATTTAGCTATAGGAGCGGCAACTGTACCTCCATATTGAGTTATTCCTTTTGGATTATCTACTGCTACATATACTACTATTTCAGGTTTGTCTGCAGGTAAAAATCCAATAAACGATAATATGTAGTTTCCTATCATATAACTTCCGTTTTCTACTTTCTGGGCTGTTCCTGTTTTTCCTCCTACTCTATAGTCTTCAATAAATGCATTTCTTCCAGTGCCATATGCTACTACTTTTTCTAATGTTAGTCTAACTTTTTTACTAGTTTCTTCACTAATTACATTTCTTATTTTAGTTGGTTCAAATTTTTTCATTATTTCGTTTGTTTCTGGTTCTACTATGCTATCTACTATATATGGCTTATATAATGTTCCGCCATTTATTGCAGCACTTACCGCTGTTATTTGCTGTATTGCAGTAACTGATACGCCTTGCCCAAATGATGAGGTTGCTAATTCTACAGGTCCTACTTGATCTAATGAAAATAAAATACCACTTCCCTCTCCATTTAGATCTATTCCTGTTTTTTTACCAAAGCCAAATTTTTCAATGTACTTAAATAGGTTTTCCTTACCTAATCTTTTTCCTATTTCAACAAATCCTGGATTGCTTTGTGTCAACACAGCAACACTTTAGAGCCGAAGTTTGCCTTGCACAAGCAAGGTTTTTGGCTGTCA
>CALVVX010000080.1 GCA_944364015.1 uncultured Bacilli bacterium
TATTGGAATTGTAGTTACTTTTATTGTAACTAAAATATTATCTTTAACTATTTTAAAAGGTAGTAGTGGTTCTTTTATTTTAGAACTTCCTCCTTATAAAAAAGTAAATATTATAAAAGTATTTTTTGATACTTTAGTAAATAAAACATTACATATTTTATCAAGAGCAGTAATGGTTGCAATACCTTTTGGAGTACTTATTTATTTTTTATCTAATTATAATATACTCACTTTAATAGCGGATATACTTAATCCAATTGCATATTTTATTGGTTTAGATGGCACTATTTTACTTGCATTTTTCTTAGGTTTTCCCGCTAATGAGATTGTTATTCCTCTTATGATTATGATATATAATAATTCAAATATATTATCAAGTTATGAATCACTAGATACTCTAAAGACTTTATTTATAAATAATGGTTGGAATAATTTGACTGCAATTTGTGTGATATTATTTTCTTTATTGCATTTTCCTTGTGCTACTACTTGTTTATCTATAAAAAAGGAGACTAATAGTTATAAATGGATGATACTTTCTTTTGTTATTCCTTTGTTTGTTGCTAGTTTTGTATGTTTTATTATTAGTTTTATTTATAGATTATTATGTTAATATATAATAGATAATTATACTAAGTGGAATTGATATTAATGATTGGTATATTCTTCCTATAAAAAAGTATTTATATGATATATTTGTATCTATTAATTGAGCTTTTACTTGTAAATGTACACAAAGACCTCCGAATGATAAGATGATACTAGTTATTATACATAAATTTAGATCATTTATATTATGTAGGCTTAATTCTTTTAGACCAATGGTTATTTCTAATAGTGATTTTATAATAACTTCAATATTTGGACTAAAATGTATTTGATTAATTATTACTGTGGCTATAATTAGAAATGAAGTTAGACTACCGCATATTAATAATATACTATCAGTAGCGCTTTTTATGGCATTTATAAATATATTTCCAAAGTTTAGGTTATTATTATATATTGTGTTATCGCTTTCTATATTAAAGTTATTATTTCTTATTATTATTCCTAATATTAAGTTACTAATATAATGAGATAATAAGATTATTATACCTAAATTTGGTTTATTAAAAAAGAATACTGATACTGTTGCTAATATGAATATTGGGTTAGAAAAATGGGAAAATATTAGTATATGTTCAGCTTCTTTTTTATTTAGTATTTTCATATCATATAGTTTTTTGGTGTTTTTTGCATTTGATGGAAAACCTGATATCATGCTTAAAAAAAAGATTAGTACGGCTTCTTTTTTTATGTGAAATAGATTTTTGAAAAAATTGATAAAAAATTTTGGTAAATAATTAGCAAAATTATAACTTATTAAAATATCTGTTAATATAAAGAAAGGAAATAGGCTTGGTATTAGGTTATTTACCCACATATTTAGTGCAAATGATACGCTTTTAAAGATTATTTGTTTATTTAATATAAAATATATAGTTATATATGTTGTAATAATTATTATTGTTACATTTATGTATTTTTTCATAGTAAATTATATGAAATATTGTTTACTTTTATAATTGGATGTGCTAAAATTTAGTCAGACATGTAGTATTTGTTGTTAAGTAAATGATGTATTATCATACAATTAAATAGGTGATATAGTGGAAAAATTAAGAAAATGGTTAAAAGAGAATTTATTTTTTATTGTTTTTGTTGTTTTAACATTTGTTATTTGTAATATACCATTGCCATATTATATTATGGCTCCTGGTGGTATTATTAATGTTAATGATCGAATTAAGCTTGATGATAAGAATGAGATGAGTGGTACACTTAATTTGCTTTATGTATCTGAATATAAGGCTACTGTTGCTTCTAGTTTAATGTCATTTATTTTAAAAGATTGGGATTTGAATAAGATAGAAGATATTCAAGTTAGTGATGAGACTAGTAAAGAAATTGATTTAAGAAATAAGCTTATGTTGGATAATTCAAGACAAAATGCTATTTTAGTTGCTTATCAAAAAGCTAATAAAGAGATTAAAATTAATAAAGTAGAAAATATAGTTGTTGCTACTACTGTTTCTAATGGTATTGAAATTGGAGATAAGATAATATCTGTAGGGGGTATTGATATTCAAAATATTACTCAATTGCAAGAAATTGTTAAAAATAGTGAAGTAGGTAGTAAGCTTAAAGTAAAATTAATTAGAGATAATCGTGAAGAAGAAATTGATGTAGAAGTAGTAGAGATAAATTCTCTTAAGCAAATTGGAGTAGTTATGGTTACTAATTATGATTATGAGCTTGATCCAGATATTGATATTGAATTTAAGGCTAGTGAAGGTGGATCTTCTGGAGGTTTAATGATAGCTTTGAATGTATATAATGCTATTGGAGATGTTGATATTACTTATGGTCATAAAATAGCGGGTACAGGTACAATTGATTTGTTGGGTAATGTTGGTGAGATTGATGGTGTTAAATATAAGATAATTGGAGCTTATAAAAATAATATGGAACTTGTTTTTGTTCCTGAAGGTAATTATGAAGAAGCTATAAAAACAGTAGAAGATAGAAATTATGATATGAAAGTAGTAGCAGTTTCTACTTTTGATGATGCATTAGATTATTTAGAGAAAAATTATGGAGTGTGATAAGATGGAAAAACATTTATTTACTAATGTAAGAGTACCAATAGAAAAAGATAATCCTTCAATTTATAGGGATGAGTCTCGTTGCATAAATTGTGGAGCTTGTAAAAATGTCTGTAAGTTTAATGTAGGAGTATATGGATATTATGATTTAGAAAATACTAACAACAAGGCTATTTGTATTAACTGTGGTGCTTGCGCGATGGTTTGTCCTACTAGAAGTATTTGTGAGAAAAAAGATTATTTGGAAGTAGAAAAGATAAAAGATAAAATAAAAATTTATATTACTTCTCCTGCAGTTAGAGTTGCTTTAGGAGAAGAGTTTGATTATGAGATTGGTACTAATGTTGAAAAGAAATTAGTTAGTGCTTTAAGAAAATTAGGAGCAGATTATGTTTTTGATACAACTTTTGGAGCTGATTTAACTATTATGGAAGAAGCTAATGAATTAGTTGATCGAATTAAAAATAATAAAGTTTTACCTATGTTTAGTAGTTGTTGTCCTGCTTGGGTTAAATTTGTTGAGACTTTTTATCCAGA
This sequence comes from uncultured Bacilli bacterium, assembly GCA_944364015.1. Classification (GTDB taxonomy): domain Bacteria; phylum Bacillota_I; class Bacilli_A; order RF39; family UBA660; genus CALVVX01. Next base: position 3,186 of record CALVVX010000080.1, read on the forward strand.
ATTTATTCCTAATTTGTCTACTTGTAAAAGTCCTATTTCTATGCAATCAGCAGTTATTAAGACTTATTTTGCTAATTTAATTAATGTAAATAAAGAAGATATAGTAACTATTGCTATTACTCCTTGTACTGCAAAAAAGGCAGAAATTAAAAGAGAGGAATTTAATCATGATGCTGATTATGTTGTTACTACTAGAGAACTTGCTGATTGGATTAGAAAAGAAGGTATAAAATTTAGACAACTTGAAGATAGTAATTATGATGATATTATGAATAGGGGTAGTGGAGCAGGTTTAATATTTGGTAATTCAGGTGGTGTAATGGAAGCTGCTCTTAGATTAACTTATAAAATAATTACAGGTAAAAAACCTCCTAAAAAGTTGTTAGAATTTAATGAAGTAAGAGGTTTATCTAATATAAAAGAAACTAGTGTTGAAATAGGTAATATTAAATTAAATTTAGCTATTATTAATGGCACTAATGATGCAAGAAAAATAATCGAAAAAATAAAAAATAAAGAATTAAGTTATGATTTTATTGAAGTTATGACTTGTGAGGGTGGTTGTATTGCAGGTGGTGGACAACCTAGAGTACATTTTCCTGTTACAGATGAAGTTAAATTAGCTAGAATAAGAGGTTTATATAAAGCTGATGTTGATAGTAATTATCATACTTCTGATGAAAATGAAGATATAATTAGAATATATAGAGAATTTTTAGGAAAACCACTTGGAGAAAAATCACATCAATTACTGCATACTACGTATGTAGATAGAAGTAGTGATTTATTTGTTAGAGAAAATAGATAATATATTTATCTTTTTTCTTTATATTGTTATTTTATAAAAAAAATGATAAAATTAATTTAAGGAGGAGAAAACATGAGTATTTTAATAACTTTACTAGTAGGTTTATTTACTTTATTAGGTAGTGTTATAGTTATTACTACTAATAATAGTAAAAAAATAGTTGATTTTTCTATTAGTATTGGTTTTGGTGTATTAATTGCCTTAATATTACTAGGTATTTTTCCAGAATCTTTAGAACTTATACAAAGTAAATATAATTTAG
>CALVVX010000081.1 GCA_944364015.1 uncultured Bacilli bacterium
TATCAATTTATATTTCTTAGATTAAAATACTTTTTCAGACTCTTAAAACATATAAAAACGAACTATTACTAGTTCGAATAAATATCAATCTGGTGTCCCGTTGGAGATTCGAACTCCAGACCCTTTGATTAAAAGTCAAATGCTCTACCTACTGAGCTAACGGAACATATTGGCTGCCTCGGCTAGACTCGAACTAGCGAATGCCACAGTCAAAGTGTGGTGCCTTACCGCTTGGCTACGAGGCAACTAGCTTACTACCATATAAGTGGTGGAGGGACATGGATTTGAACCATGGAACCCGAAGGAACAGATTTACAGTCTGCCGCGTTTGACCACTTCGCTATCCCTCCAAAAAAAAGATGGTGCCGAAAGCAGGAATTGAACCCGCAACCTACTGATTCATACTACTATAGTTTTCACTACCACATTCGTGTTTGTAGTCTGGACTTTCTCTTAGCCATGTCTTACGATTTAGGCCCGTCGTATAAAGTCTCTACACTCGGTATTATACCTAGCTCGGGATTGCCATACAAACTATACTTTTTCCTATCCTTTCTGCCTTTTCCTCTATTTGCTCCTTTGTAAGTTGCAGTTAAAGAATGACAATTAGGACACAATATTATTAGATTGTCTTCACGATTATTAAAATAATTACCATCTATATGTTCTACTTCTAACGGATTTGCATTTGTATATGGATTTATCTTATTCCAGCCACATCTAGCACATTTATAATTATATTTAATTAGTAAATACTTTCTAATGTGATTTGAGACTTGATATTTTCCTTTCAAACCGTTTACTTTACCATCTTTCCAATCATTAATATAATTAATATATTGTTGATTAACTTGGCAAACATTACTACAATACTTACTTTTAGAACTTTTCAATGGTTTATTACAAAATAAACAATTCATACAATCATCTCATTTGTGAAGGTTTCCCCGAATTAGCGACGTCCACTTTAACAGTTTCCCATTAAAGGTGCAAGATAGTTCAAGATTTTAATCATCTATCCCACAAGTCAGTTGCTCTACCAATTGAGCTATTTCGGCTTAAACAAATTGTCAAAAAAATAATGGTGGGCGATATAGGACTCGAACCTATGACCCCCTGCTTGTAAGGCAGGTGCTCTAACCAACTGAGCTAATCGCCCAAAACTTCGTTTGACATTTAATAATATATCATTTAATAATGTGTTTTGTCAATACTTTTTTTCTAAAAAATTACATTTTATCCATTATCTCTTTAATTTTATCATTTATCCATTTATCTAAATTATCTTTTAATGGTTTAAATCCAGATTTTGTTTCTGCAATTCTAGTAAGTCTTGAACCATCATTTTTATAATCAATATCTTTGATACTTAATTTTAATTGATTGTTATTATCGTTATGTCCAATTACTTCTGCATATATTTTATCTCCAATTTTTATATAATCATTTATATTTTTTACATAACCATAAGAAATTTCTGAAATATGTATTAACCCATCCATATTATCATTAGTACTAGCAAATGCTCCATATGTTTGAATACCTGTAATTTTAACTTTTATTATTTTGTTTTCATTATCCATAATATCACCGCTTTTTCTTTAGTATTATAACAAAAATAACAAAAAAAATAAATAAAACTTGCTAAAGTTTATTAAAAACAGTATAATAGTACTTGGTGATGAGATATGAGTAATGAAGAAATAATTAAAAAAATAAATGAAGTATTAGACAGAATAAGACCTTATTTAGAAAATGATGGTGGTAGTGTAACTTTTAAAAGATATGAAAATGGTATTGTTTACGTAAAACTAGCAGGAGCTTGTTCTAATTGTCCAATGGCTAGTATTACATTAGAAGATGGAATTGAAAGTGCACTTACTTCTGAAATACCTGAAATTATCAAAGTTATTAATGAGGATGATTAGTCCTTTTTTTTAACCATTCTACTTCTGGTATTTGATATAATTTAAAAAGGTGTAAATATATTTGATATAAATAATTTTCATAATCTGATATTCTTTTAGTTATTTTTAATATTTCTGTTTCTTCTTTTTTATTAGTTAGTATTTCATCATATAAATTAAAATAAAAACTTGGATATAAAATTCTTGCAAATAATAATCTAACTAAATAAATAGATAATTGATTATGAGAAAAATAGTAATTTAATTGTTTAAATATATTAAAATTATCTTTGAAAAAAGATATCTTTATATATTCTGCAATATCTCTTATTTTATAATCAATTACAATATTTATAGGATCATATAAATTAAATAATGTATTATTTATATCTATTTTTTTATGTGTAATTACTCCAGTTGCATCATTACTTTTAGGAATATCTAAAATGGTATTTTTAAAATAACTAATTGCATTTTCGCTTAAACCTACAAAATAACTAAATGATTCTACTATTAAAGGATATTTTTTACCACTTTGATTTATTTGATATTCTAAATAATCTATTTTATTTGACCAAAGAATATCCCAGTTTGTATTAAAATTATTATTTATTATTATGTTAGTTAAATAATTTATATCTTTTATATCTATTTGTTTATTATAATTATTTATTAGTATTTTATATAATATATAGTATTTATTATCTATAATACTAATTATGTCGTTTTTATTATTAATAATTATTTGATGAGTAGGAATATTTATATTATTTAGGTATGTTGCTAAATTATATATATTATTTAGCTTGCTAATTTCATCGTTATATAAAAATAAGACATATAAATAGTTATTATAATAAAAGTAATAATAATTGTGATAATTATTAATTTCTTTAGGTTTTAAATTATAATAATATTCAATTGCATTTTTCATATATCCTCCATTTAATTTTATGTTTATTATCTATTAATATGTACTTGTTATAAGTTTAGCTTTATTATATAATAAAGAAGGTGGTTGTATGATAGTAGAAATTACAGCGCTTAATCATCAAGGTTATGGAATTGGAAAGATTAATAATAAAATAATTTTTGTAGAAAATGCTCTTGAAGGTGAAATAGTTAAAATAAAAATAGTAGAAAATAAGAAAAAATATTGTATTGCAAAGGTTATTGAATATATTAAAACAAGCTTAAATAGAGTTAGTTTTTCTTGTTGTTTTTATGATAAATGTGGTGGTTGTAATATTGCTCATATGTGTTATGAAAAACAACTTGAGTTTAAGAAAAATAAAGTTATTAATATTTTAGATAAATATTGTAATTTATCTGTTAATCCTCATATTAATTTTTCTAATGAACTTAATTATCGTAATAAAGTTGTATTTCATATTAAAGATGGGAAAATAGGATTTTATCAAAATAATAGTAATTTTATTGTTGATATAGATAAATGTTTAATTTTATCTGATAGTATTAATAAGGTGTTAAAAATTATTAGGACTTTTGATTTATCGTTAGTAAATAATATTATGATACGTTCTACTTATAAAGATATTATGTTAGTAATTGAGGGAGATATTAATAAAGATATTTTATCAAATAATTTGAGTTTTGTTAGTAGTATTTATATTAATGGTAAATTAGTTCATGGTTCTAGTAGAATAGTGGAGAAAATTGGTAATTATTTATTTTATATTTCTTATGATTCTTTTTTTCAAGTTAATAGTAAAGTAACTTATAATTTATATAATAAAATATTAGAATATGCTTCTTTAGATAAGAATGATAATGTTTTAGATTTATATTGTGGTACAGGAACAATAGGCATTTTTTTATCGAAATATTGTAATAAGGTATTAGGTATTGAGATTAATAAAAGCGCTATTGAGGATGCTAATTTGAATAAAAAAATAAATGGTATTTCTAATATAGATTTTATTAATGATAATAGTTCTTATATTACTAAATTAGATTCTAAATTTAATGTAGTAGTGGTAGATCCTCCAAGAAGTGGATTAGATTCTAAAACATTAAATAATTTAATTTTAAAAAGAGTAAGTAGGTTAATATATGTATCTTGTAATCCTATGACTTTGGCTAGAGATATTAATAAGTTAAAAGAAATTTATAATTTAGAGAAAATGGAACTTTTTGATATGTTTTGTAATGATTATCACGTCGAATGCGTGGTTGCTATGATTTTGAAAGAACACTTGTAACCCTTGATACAAAAGGATTTGACAAATTT
>CALVVX010000082.1 GCA_944364015.1 uncultured Bacilli bacterium
CTATATTCAATTTGGTTTCTATTATATACTGAAACCATCAAAAAAACAAGTCAAAATGACTTGTTTTCTACATTTTTTCATTATTTGTATTATATTAAATTGCTCTTGCCTTTATAATCCATCTTTGGCTACTATCATCTGTACATGTAATTAATGTAATTTCTGTTCTTCCATCTGTATTTTGAGAAGTACAACTAACATCTTCTGGAACAACTGTATATTTATCATATACTTCATATTCAACCATACTATTATCCGCAAAATATGTTATTTGTATAATATCTCCATTTACTAAAGTTGGTACTTTACTAAAAAATCTTGAATTCCTATAATTATGTCCTACAATACAATAATTTCCTACTGTATTAATCTCTGGTCCATGGAATTTTACTGGTGACATTTTTAATAATTCTTCTGTTTCTGCTTCTGAATCTGTTTCTCCATCTAATATTCCATATTCAATTCCTAATTTAGGAATGACTATTTTTCCATCAGTTACATATGTATATCCTGATTGTGATTGTTGTTTTGTTTTGTTTTCATTCTGATTTGTATTAGAAATAACCACTGGGGTTTCGGTCCCATCATCAGTGGTATCATTTAATACTGCAATTAATATATCACTATCAGCCACTGTATTATCTACTTGCTCAGCATTAGCTAAAATATCTTGTGACATTGCTTCTGCTTTATCTCTATCATATGCTGCATATATGTATACAGATATTAAAACAATTAAGAAAAATACAGATATTATGAAATTTACTTTATATACTTTTTTCTTTCTTTTTAGTTCAGGTGTTATATATAATTTCTTTGTTACTAATATTTGATTCATAGACCTCTCCATTTTATAATAAACTTTCTATATTATTATAACATGAAAATTATGAAAATAAAATATCTTTATTGAAATTTTTTCAATTTCATTATATAATATTATATATGCGGGTATAATTTAGTGGTAGAATGTCATGCTTCCGACCTGATAGCGTGGGTTCGATTCCCACTACCCGCTCCAACGACGTTTCTGTTCGAACTAATGGAACAGATAGATATAAATATCATTCTAAAAAGGATGGTATTTTTTAGTTTATTGATTCTTTGAACCCCAGAGTTGTGTTAGTATGTCACAACTCATAGGGGGTTAGGACTTATGTCAGAGACAAAGTCATCTACTAATAATCATTGAATGAGGAATTCTTATTATTTTAGCTTTTTGAAACAATATTGACATTGCTAATTCTTTATGATAAAATATATATGTTATAAGATAAAAATCGATGAAGGAAAGAGTAGTTAAATGAAATATCATTACAGAGAAATTCCTGTAAGCTGAGAGGGGATATGTAAAGATTTAATGAAGAGAGTTCTGGAGATGAATAGCTGAAATAATAGTAGGTTATTACAGGGGTGCCTGTTATAGCACAAACGTATAAATGTACGTTAGAAGGTTAATATAGTAATATGTTAATAAAATAGAGTGGTACCACGAATATATATCGTCTCTAGGGATTGTCCCTAGAGACTTTTTGATTTATAGAAACATTTTAATTATTAAAATTAGGAGGAAATATTATGGATATAAAAAAAGAAATTTGCAGTGAAATATCTAAAATATTAGAAAAAGATTTTTCTGAAATTGATAAAATAATTGTAAAAAATGAATCAATGAGTAGGGGAAACTTTTCATTGCCTTGTTTCAAGTTTGCAAGCGAATTTAATGCCAAACCAGAAAATATTGCAACTAAGATTAAAGAGAAGTTAAATTTGGATTATATTTATAAAATTGAGGTAATAGGAGGATTTCTTAATCTTTATATAAAAAAAGATTTTTATATAAAGAATGTATTAGAAGAAATTGAGGCAAAAGGACAAAAATATGGTTCAACGCATGAAGGCGTTGGAAAGAAAGCTCTTGTTGAACATACAAGTATAAATCCAAATGCCTCTCCTCATATAGGGAGAGCAAGAAATGCAATTCTAGGAGATTCAATAGTAAATATATTAAAATTTAACGATTATGATGTTGAAGTTCACTATTTTGTAAATGATATAGGAAAGCAAATAGCAATGCTAGTAATAGCAGGTAGAAAAAAAGATAAATTTGATTTTGAAGATTTATTACAAATGTATGTTGAAATAAATCAAGAAATTAAAAAAAATCAAGAATTAGAAAAAGAAGTGTTTGATATTTTGGATAAACTTGAAAATGGAGATAAAAAAATCATAGAAGAATTCAGAAAATTAGTGAAAATCTGTATAGATGGACAAACTACAATATTTAAAGAATTAGGTATTTATTATGATTATTTTGATTATGAATCTGATTTTATATTAAATGGAGATGTCAACAAAATATTAAACGATTTGAAAAAAACTAATATGTTATTTGAAGCAGAAGACGGAAGATTAGCCATTAATCAAGAAGCATATAATATTCCTGTAAGATGTCCTGTTTTATGTGTAGCAAGATCTAATAAAACATCACTTTATCCATTAAGAGATATAGCATATACAATTTATAAAGATAAAATTGGAAAAGATAGAAATATAGTAGTTTTAGGTGAAGATCAAAGGGTATATTTTAAACAAATTACTGCAGCATTGGATTTGTTGGGATACAAAGAGCCTGAAGTTGTTCATTATTCATTTGTACTTTTACCTGATGGAAAAATGTCAACAAGAAATGGAACGGTTGTATTATTAAAAGATTTTATGAATAATGTATTAGAGAAGGCAAAACAAGAATTACAAAAAAGAGATGAAACTATAGATATCGAAAAAGCAAAAAAAATTGCTTATGGAACAGTAAAATACACTATTTTAAAAAGTTCTTTAGAAAAGAATATCATATTTAATATTGAAGAAGCTATGAATTTTAATGGCGATACTAGTTTATATATACAATATAATTATGCAAGAATTATATCATTATTAGAAAAGGCTAATAATGTGAGTATGAATGAAAAGAAATATGAATTATTAAAAGAAGATATTGAAATGAATTTAGTTCAGAAATTAGATAATTTCAAGGATGTAATTTCAAATGCTTCAGAAAAGTTAGCTCCTAATTTGATATGCAACTATGTATATGATTTAACTAAGTCATTTTCTAACTATTATCATGATTACTCAATTTTAAATGTAGAAAATGAAGAAATAAGATGTATGAGATTACAATTAGTAAAATCAATAGGTAATGTTATTAAGATTAGTTTAAATATATTAGGAATTGATGTAATGGATAGAATTTAATTTAAATTACGAATTTGATTGACTTTTTTTAATAATCTGTTAATATATATCTAGCTTGATTGATTATTGTACCAATCGTTAAGAAAGTAAAAAGTTGTAGATATCTATGACATTCGCTCCAAATCAAAACAACTTACGAACTATAAGGTTTGTAGGTTGTTTTTTATTGTATAGAAAAATCAACTTCAATTGTATTGACTATCAAATAGAAAAAATGTATAAATTCGGATAAACATCTTGACAATAGCAAACATATGTTTTATAATGTTGTTAATCTAATGCAAGGATGTGAATTTATGGGAGAAAACAAATTATCAATTCAAAATGAAATATCTAATGAAGAAATAAAAAATTTAATATATACCATAAGAGGAAAACAAGTAATGCTAGATAGTGATGTAGCAATGTTGTATAATTATGAAACTAAAAAAGTAAATCAGGCAGTTAAAAGAAATATAGATAGATTTCCAGAAAGATTTTGCTTTCAGTTAACAGAAGAAGAATTAGAAATTATGTGGTCACAAATTGTGACCACCTCAAAATTAGAAGATAATAAATACAGGAGCAAAAAATATTTACCTTATGTTTTTACAGAACAAGGGATAGCTATGTTATCAGGAATATTGAAAAGTGAAGTTGCTGTACAAGTTAGTATTAAAATTATGGATGCTTTTGTAGAAATGAGAAAATTTATCAGTGTTAATAATAGTTTATTTGAAAAAGCAATTTCTATCGAAAATAAAATGGATAAGAAATTTATTGAACAGGATAAAAAATTTGATGTAATATTTGACCAAT
>CALVVX010000083.1 GCA_944364015.1 uncultured Bacilli bacterium
CTATAGTAATTGTTTATTCCTATTTCACTGCAACTTCCATTACTGCATCTTCCATAATCACTATGTGTTAAATATGCTACTGCGCCCCATTCTATATTTTTTAGCATATGAGAATCTACTTTACTTGTATCACTACTTAATCCATATTCATTGCCATTATTTTGCATATTTTTTATTACTGTATAAAAATTACTTACCGGATTATTTCTCCATGTATTCATATTTGGTTTAACTCTTACCGTTAATGTAGTAGAATTGCTTCCGCCATAATCTGCACTTGGATCTGATGATGCACTTTCAAACTTTCCAACCCATATTCCTGTTAATTCACTATCTCCAAATGTAAAGGCGGGATGGGTATAATACTGTCCGTTTGTTCCACTACATGTCTCATTTGTCGCACTACTTGATGCAGTTGCAAATGAATAGTTATTACATTTTATTTCTCCAGTTGATGATGTTCCTTGTTCAAATACTATATCTATTCCAGTTGTTTTCGCATTATAACTATCTGTTCTCATTGTTTTTGATATATTAAATACTTTATATTTATATCTTGGAATCCATACATAATAAGCGAGTATTTCATCTTCTGGTATTACAGTACCTGCTTCTGCACTTAAATAAGTACTTCTATTAGTTTCGCTTACTAATACTGCATTAGCCCATCTTTTAGTCTTAAAATCATAACTATACCAATCTTCATTTTTATTAGTACTATCTGCTTTTACCCAACTTTGTTTATCTTCATCATATTTAACTGGTATCATATTATCTACTAACTTTGGTGGATTAGGACAACCTGGATTATCTCCTGGTTCTCTTGCTAATTCTTTTTTACTATCTGTATATAATATAGTTTCTATTTTACCACTTATTGTTTTATTTATCATATTAGATTGATCTTGTTCTTCTGAACAATTAGTTACATCAATACATGATTCACTTAACCACATAATAAATTCATAACTATCTGCATTACTACTATTACTAGGTAAATCTTGTTGTATTTCTGTTAAATATAATTTACCATCTTTAATAGTATCAAAAGTAGGAGAAAAACTTCCTTCACTTAATTTTGATCCATTTTTATTTAATTGCCATTTTAAATAAGGACTTTTAAGTTCACAATCAATAACTAAATCAGATAATATAACATCATATATAATATCTTTATTAGAAGGATTACTACTAGCTCCTTTTACTGTAAAATTAATTCTCATTACATTTTCAGTATTAGTAGCAACACTACTATCACTAATAGGAAACAAATCAGCAGATGGTAATGTTAAATTACCAGTATAATCTACTGCTAAATCTGCTGTATTTGCATCTATATTTATATTATCCATAACATAATTAATTGCAAAAGTAATACCTACAATTGCAAGTACTATACCAATTACTTCAATAACTAAAACCGTAAAATTATTCTTTTTTATCATAGTTTTCCCTACTTTCTTTAATTAGTATTACTAGCTTGTGCACTTATATAACCACTTATACTTTTATTCATCATTGAATTATCATTTATTATTTTACCATCTATATACATAATAAATTTATAATATTTAGTACTACTAGCACTTACTTCTACATTACTAATAATATTATTTCCAATAGATAAATCTGCAAAATTACCACTTGCTATCTCATCAAAATCACTATTATTATTAGATTCTAATATAACATATTTAAAAGTACCATTTACTAAATCATTATCAATACTACTTATATTTAATATAATATCTATATAATAACTATAATCAGCCTTATTTTTTATATTAAAAGTAGTCATCTCTCCATCAGATAAATAATTTAAAACTGGCCCCATATTATCTTCAGTTATATCATTTCCTGTATCGAATTTAACTTCTGCTAGATTGCCTACTGTCATAGTAAGTTCTGTATTATCTTTACTATACCACACAAACCAAGCATAAGTAGCAAAAACCACTATTAAAATTATACATATTACTAATATAGTTAATGTTATAATTTTTTTCTTTTCACTCTTTTTCATAACTTTCTCCATTTCTATACTCCAAAAAAATTATAACATTAATAATTATAATAGTCAATTTTTTTTCTAAAATTATAGACTAAATCTTTTTAGTTTGATATACTAATAATATAGGTGATGAAAATGCAAGCAATTGAAAAAAAGATATTTACTATATTAAAAGTATTTATATTATTAGTTTTATTACTTATGTTTAAACAAACATTTATAAGTTATTTTCCTAATAACTTATCTACTATTAGTAAAGTAATATTATTTGTAATTAGTGATTTAATAGTACTTGCTATATTATTTATAGTATATAGAAAAACATTAATAAAAGATTTTAAAAATTATTTCAAAGATTTCTTAAATAATTTTGAACAATCTTTTAAATACTATTTAGTAGGATTAATAATCATGATAATTAGTAATCTAATAATAGTAGTATTTATAAATAATAAAATAGCAAGCAATGAAGAATCAGTAAGAAGTTTAATAGATATACTTCCACTTTATATGATATTTTCTGTATCAATATTTGCACCATTAACAGAAGAGTTAATCTTTAGAAAAGGAATAAGAGAAATATTTAATAATAAATATCTATATATAATAATAAGTGGTATCTTCTTTGCCTCAATGCATGTTACATCAGAAGATTTAGGAATAAATACATTATTATATTTAATTCCATATAGTAGCCTAGGTATAACATTTGCATATACTTATTATAAGACAAATAATATATTTTCTACTATTATGCTTCATTCATTTCACAATACCATGGCTATAATCATCTATATAATTGGAGGCTAAATATGAAAAAAATAATTCACTTTATTATTTTTTTAATGATAATAATATGTATTATATTATTTTATGCAAGATTTATAGGCACTACTGGGTTAAATACAAACGAAATAGTAATAACTAATAATAATATACCAATAAGCTATGATGGCATTAAAATAGTCCATTTTTCGGATATACACTATACTAGAGTAATAACTAATAAAAGAGTAGAAGAATTAATAAATGAAATAAATAGATTAAAACCCGATATTGTTTTTTTCACTGGAGATTTAATCGATACCGATTCTACTCCAAATGAAGAAAACAAACAAAAATTAATAAATTTTTTAAAAGAAATAAAAACAACCTATGGAAAATACGCTATAATTGGTAATCATGATTATGATAATCATTTAGAATTAGTAAAAGAAATATATAATTTATCTAACTTTAAATTATTAGAAAATAGCTATGATATTATATATAATACTAACAATGATAAAATCTTTATTGGAGGATTAAACACTGTAAGTTTTGATTTAGCAGACATAGATAAAACAATGCAATATTTTAATGATCACGATAATATTAGTTATAAAATAATATTAGTACATGAACCTGATTATACAGATACTATATTAGAAAAATATCCCGATATTAATCTAATATTATCAGGACATTCACATGCTGGACAAGTAAGACTTCCCTTTATTGGAGGATTAATAAAAAATAGTAATGCAATTAAATATAGCGAAGAATATTATCAAATAAATAATACTAAATTATTTGTATCAAATGGTATTGGAGTATCAAGATATAACTTTAGATTATTTAACAGACCAAGTATAAATTTTTATAGATTATATAATAATTAAAAAAAATAGATATCTATTTTTTTTAATTTAGTCCAATAATAATATTTTCTATATTTTTTAAAAAAGCTACAAAAATATTGATTTTAT
>CALVVX010000084.1 GCA_944364015.1 uncultured Bacilli bacterium
CTTTCTTTATAAGAATTTCTTCAATTCTTTTCTTTGCTATTTCATAATAATTTTTGTCAATTTCAAATCCTATGTATCTTCTATTTTGGTTAATTGCACCAACTAAAGTAGTTCCGCTTCCACAGAAACAATCTAAAACTAAATCTCCCTCCTTACTAGAATTTATGATATGCCTTTCTATTAGTTCTAATGGTTTTATCGTAGGGTGCTTATATTTTTGTTTATCTACTTTATTTGTTAAAGATAGATAATACTTTCGCTTTGTATGATAATTTCCATATACTTTTACACCTTTTTCTCTAAAGAATAATATATACTCCGTGTCTGGCAGATAGTTGTTATTTATTAGTGGAGATGGATTTAACTTGTGCCAAGTAAGTATTTCGTGATTACAATTTTTATCACTAAAATAATTTAGTAAGTCTTTTACTTGCCTTTTAGAACAGTAAATATAAATATTTATTTTTTTCATTTTTTGTATTAAAATATCTAGCACTTTTAAATCAAATCCATTTTTTAAATTTAATAATTCATTAGCATAATTATTCATATTGGTTGGTTTTTTTACTTTGTTCAAGTTCAATAAGTATGGTGGATCTATTATTACTAAATCTACACTATTGTCATTAAGTAATTTTAGTCCTTCCATACAATCCATATTGTAAATTTCATTTGTTTTTAACATTTAACTCCTTTCTATCAATTTTGCTGATATGATTCTTATAATCATTATCTTCGTTTTTATAACTAGTCAAATTAAAAGTTTTTATTAAAAAAATAAGTTCTTCCTTATTTAATATTTCACTTTTTAACTCACAATTTCTTAATCTATTTTTCCAATTATTTGCCCTTTTCTGTAATTCTATTTTTGCTTTTTCTGTTTCTTTTTCCCATATTATAAGAAAAAAATCATTTTCTATTATTTCTTTATCACTTACAAAGTTTTGTAAGAAATTAATTCTATTTTCTATTATTTCTCTAAATATTACATTATCTACTTTTTGTTTTAATTCTTCTTGTTCTTTTATAGTTTCCGTTATATCAACTATTTTGGGTATAATCAGTATCTTATATGGATACCTCTCATTTGAAAACTCTACACTCATTGAGTTCATTCTATTTACTAATTCTTTTTCTGATAATAGTCCAAAATTCTGTGCTTTAATGTTTAAAATCATAAGTATAAATCCATCAATAGTAGTTATACAGTTATCTTCTATATCTGCAATATTTAAAAATTCGTTTAAACTAATGTCTTTTTGCTTTTTCAATTTATTTAGTATTTTATTAAGAATAGAAATCACCTCGCATATATCTATATTCCTTTTGCATTGTTTGATATTTAATAATATTTATAATTGAATCAGCCATTGAAAAGTTGTTTCTATTTTTTGTAAAAGCAATAAAACTTACAACTAATGAGCCTATAACAATAAGTGTAGAGATTAGTGGTTGCTTAAAGATAAGATAAATGATATAAGCTATAACTCCACTTATTGCACCACATATTATAGTTTTTATTAGTTCTTGTGTTCCAAACCCCTCTACGAACTCCGTTTTCAATCTAATTTGGCTTGGCATTTTTAATAATATTTTATCTTCCATAATTAGTCATTTCCTTTCACATTTGTAATCAAATTATTATCAAGTCTTTCTTTAAGTCCTTGCATATTTTTAAATTCTATGTATTGGTTATAAGTATAATCTGCTGGAAATATCAAACCATCCTCATCTCTAAAATAATCTGCTGCAGCAAAAAAGCCCTTAAAAGTACCTTGACATTCTGAAAAAGGTTTTAAAACTGAACAGTTAGCTATTGTATATTTTTCACTATCGGATACCGTAGTTGAAGATGAATGAAGAACTTTTGTAAATTTTCCTTCTTCTTCATTAGCAACAAGTTTCATACTTGTATCCGTTACCACATACACTTTACCTTCCACATTTACTGTTTCTCTATTTTGACAGTCTTTATCGACTGCATCACCTATTGTAAGTTCTGTCTTCTGATTATCAACTATTTCTGCAGTACTTCCAAAATAAAATTTTGGAATGTTTACAATACTTAATCCCAAAGTAATTAATATTGTTGCAATTAATAAATGTTTGATTAACTTAACATACTTACCTTTTTCGTCAGGCTCTGTACTCATTTTTATAAGTAGAATTATAAAAGTAACTCCTGCTATGGCTATACCCATATTTCTTAATACAATAATAATTTCTTTTAAATTTTCTATTTTACATTACCTCCTTCCGAATCGTGGCAATATTGCTCTTATTGACCTTGCAGTATTACCAACACTATTTATTAGACTTCCACTTGGTTTAATCATAAATTTACCAAGCATCATAGGTGTATTTACAGACACTATCGCAATTGCAATACCATAAATCAAATGTCCATTTACAAGAGAAAGTATCGATAGATTTAGTAATGCAAGTTGTACTACTAATGTAAAAGCAGTAAGTAAAAAGTCTCTTATGTATTCTGTAAAGACACCATTATCAGAATTCAAAAGTCCTATACTTGCAAATGGTATTCCTAATCGCATAACTAAAATTTCAATTCCTTTCATAATGAACTGACAAATCAAGATCAACCACACAATCAACAGTACCAGACAAGCTACTGCAGTAAAAATACCTCCTCCCATATTGTTTGATAACATTTCAGCGAGGTTTGTTCCCTGTATAGTTAAATGATTTAGTATGTTATTTAAAAACTCTTGTACAATTCCAACAAATATATCGTACATTTCTTTAAAACAAATCATTACTATTACTGCCTTTACCATTCCAATAGCAAGTTGTATTGGGTTTTGCTCTGGATCACCATCGTGCATAAAAAAATATATTTTTATTGCTTTTGCTATAAACACCATCACTAAAATATAGATGGCATAATTAAAAATAGTTTGATAAATAGCATTGAAGTCTATAAAACTACCATCTGCTACTTTCAAATTACTTAATTCTCTTTCAATATGAAAAACCAAATTTAACATACTGCTAAAAACTGAATTTAAAGTAGTTTCCGAGCCACTTATAAAATTTTGTATAAGTTCTACAAGCATTTCTGTCATATTTTGCATCACCTACTTTAAAATAAAAACCTCTTTTTATTTATTACTTGTAGAAACCTAAAATTGTATCTATTAATGCTAGTCCTGTTGTAATTAGTACCATTGCAATTAAGGTTGTTTTTATATTCTGTATATTTCTTCTTCTCTCTCCTTCGTCATTTGTCTTTAGACAATACACATAATATATAAAATATCCTCCACAAATTGTAATTCCTATGCCAACTAGCCACGAAATAATTGCATCTACTAAATTTTCTGTTCCTGTTACTAATTTAGTATCTTGCAGACTGGATGCGTGAACTACTTGATTTACTGTATTTAATAAGACGACAATAAGAATTAACTTAAATAAAATTCTTATTGCCGTCTTGCCTACTTTTTTTATTGTTTCTTTTTTAATTTTCAATTTTTAATCACAATCCTTCCTTAAAATATTGTTTTAGTAAAAATTTTTAATTGTTCATTTTTCTTTCTAAGTTTTGCTTAATCATATTTACTATTTCCTCTTTGTCTTCAAAATCTTCCTCGTCAAAATTTTCTACATTATACTTATTCCAGATATCCCATATCTTTATTTTTTCCATTTTTGTTTCTTCTCTCATTTCTTCTCTTTCTGTTCGTAGTCTTTTATTCTCTGATTTTGTTCCCATACCATTTAATTTGTTAAAATACA
>CALVVX010000085.1 GCA_944364015.1 uncultured Bacilli bacterium
TGGAGCAAATGACGGGAATCGAACCCGCATCTCAACCTTGGCAAGGTCGTATACTAACCATTGTACTACATCTGCGTCTTCTTTGTAATTATATTAAAAAAAATAATAAAAATAAATATTTTTTTATAAAAAAAGTAAAAATATAGTGTATAATGGTTAAAGGTGATGTTATGTTTGAAAATTTAAGTGATAGATTACAAGGTGTAATACATAAAATTAAAGGTTATGGAAAAATAACAGAAGAAAATATTTCAGAGATGATGAGAGAAATAAGATTATCTTTACTTGAAGCTGATGTTAACTATAAAGTTGTCAAAGAATTTACTAATAATGTTAAGCAAAAAGCTTTAGGAGAAGAAGTTAATAAAAGTTTATCTCCAGGCGAATATTTTGTAAAAATTGTCAAAGATGAACTAACTGAATTACTCGGAGGAGAAAAAAGTGATTTAACTATCAATAATAATTTAACTATAGCTATGCTAGTAGGTCTTCAAGGTTCTGGTAAGACTACTACGATTGGAAAATTAGCTAATTTTTTGAGAAAAAATCATAAAAGAAAACCCCTACTTGTTGCTTGCGATGTTTATAGACCTGCTGCGATTGATCAGTTGAAACAAATAGGTAAAGAGTTAAATATTGAAGTCTTTTCTAAAGATGTTACTGATCCTATTATTATTGTTAAAGAAGCTTTAAACTATGCTAAGGAAAATAATTTTGATTATATGCTAATAGATACTGCAGGTAGACTACATATTGATGAGAAATTAATGGAAGAATTAAAAAATATTACTAATGTTGTAAATCCCAATGAAATTTTATTAGTAATTGATGCTATGATGGGTCAAGATGCCATTAATGTTATTGAAGGATTTAACTCTTCCCTACCTTTAACTGGAGTAATTTTAACAAAATTAGATGGAGATACTCGAGGTGGTGTTGCTTTATCTGTTCGTCATATTACAAATATTCCAATCAAATTTATTGGTATTAGTGAAAAGTTGGATGGTTTAGTTGAATTTCATCCTGATCGTATGGCTTCTCGTATTTTAGGTATGGGAGATATATTAAGCATTGTTGAAAAAGTCGAAAGCGAAATTGATGAAAAAGAAGCTATGAAAAGTGCTAAAAAGATGGCTAGTGGTAATTTTGATCTTGAAGATTTTTTAGAACAATTAAATCAAATTAAAAAATTAGGTCCTTTAGAAAATTTAATAAAATTACTACCAGGTGCTAAAAAGATGGGACTAAATAATATAAATATAGATCCTAAAAAAATGGCACATATTGAAGCTATAGTTTTATCTATGACAAAAGAAGAAAGAAGAAATCCTGCTATTTTAAAAGCAAGCCGTAAACAAAGAATTGCCAATGGTTCTGGTACTACTGTTACTGATGTTAATAATTTGCTAAAACAATTTGAAGAAATGAAGAAAATGATGAAGTTAATGCAAAATAAAAACTTCAAAATGCCATTTTAATTATAGATTATAATAAATTAGAAACTATTATGAAAAAAAAGCCAAATAAAATATGGCTTTTTTTATAGTAATAATATTGATCATCTTTTATTTTTTTTAGTTTATTAAAATAAATTGGTTTGAATATTCTTGAGAAAAATATATATAAATTCTAAAATTTGTTCAATCACTATAAAGATAGAAATAAAATTAATATTTAATTTTCTAATATATTAATTAGGGCGTTTATATTAGTTACTAATTAAAACATCTCATATTATAATGTAGATAGGAGGAAATTAAATGTTTTATAATGATGAATTTAGACAAGATGTAGCTTATGGTCTAGATAATGATATTGATATTAATATTACTAATCAAAATGTAAATAGTAATGATATAATGAATGGATATGATGTAAATGGTTGTTCTCAATCTATGATGCAAGCTCCAATTATGGAAGCTCCTCGTGAAAGATGCGTTTATCGTAATATCGTACATGAAGTTCCACAAGAGTGATAATTTATGATAAACTTTAGTATTTTAAAAGATAAATAGACACAAATTTAAAGCTATTTTGATAAAAGATGTCTTTTTGTGTGTTATAATTATTATAGGAGTTGATATCATGAGTCAGTTAGAAAAACAATTACAATTGATTATTAATAAAATGAATGATATAGAATATGGATTTGCTGATAAAAATGAAAATATTTATCCTGATAATGAAAAAAACTGGGATAATAATTTTCAATTAAAATATTTTTTACAATCACCTGAAACTTTAATGAAAACAAAATATGGAACTTGTTGGGATCAGGTTGAGCTAGAAAGATATTATTTAGAAACAAATAATATAAAATGTAATTCTTATTTTATAATTAATTATGATGGAAAAATATTTCCCACTCATACATTTATAATTGTTAATGATAAGACTAATTATTATTGGTTAGAACATTCATGGGAACCATATCGTGGAATACACAAATACAATAGTTTAAACGATGCATTGTTATGTATTAAAAGCAAATTTAACAATATGATTAAAAACAAATATAATATTATTAATAAAGATACATTTATTTATGAGTATAAAAAACCTAATTATAATATAAAAGCACAAGATTTTTTTAAGCATTGTGAATCTGGTTATAAAGTAGAATTATAAATTAGAAAATTCTTCTATAAAGGATATAGAAAGAATAAAAAAATATAAATTAAATACTATATTTGAGTATGCAAAAGATTTAGATAATGAGAAAGTTTTTTGATAACTAAAAATGAAAATGGTTTACTATTGGATGAAATATTTATTGAAAAACAATACAGAAATAAAGGTATTGGAACATCAATTATTAAAGGTGTTGTATCTAAATCAAATAACAATGTATATTTATGGGTATACAAAGATAATATCAAAGCAATTAAACTGTATAAAAAATTAGGGTTTCTAATAAAAGAAGAAACTGATAGTAGATATTATATGGAATATAGAGTTGTTGATAAAAAAATAGAAAGTGAGGAAGACTTATGGATATAAATAAAATAAAAAATGAATTAATTAAACAAAAAGAATCTAAATTTAAGGGTAATATATATCATTATTCACAAGTTAATTTTGCTTATAATTCAAATAAAATAGAAGGTAGTAGATTAACTAGTGAACAAACTGAAGCGATATTTGATACTTCTTCATTTATTCCTAAAAGTGATGATTTAATAAAACTAGATGATTTAACTGAATCTAAAAATCATTTTAAATTATTTGATTATATGTTAGATAATGTTGATGAACTATTAACTAAAGATATGATAATTGAAATGAATAAAATTTTAAAAAGAAATACTAGTGATGAAGAAAATCCTAGATATAATGTTGGTGGATTTAAAGTTGTTCCTAACATAATTGGAGTTGTTAATGTTATTAATACTACTGCACCAGAATATGTAGAAAAAGAAATAGAAGAATTATTAAATGAATATAATTCTAAAACAAATATTACTTTAGAAGATATAGTTGATTTTCATTTTAGATTTGAGCGCATTCATCCATTTGGTGATGGAAATGGTCGTGTAGGTAGAATAATAATGTTTAAAGAATGTTTAAGAAATAACATTATGCCTTTTATTGTATTAGATGATGATAAACCTTATTATATGAGAGGTTTAAAAGAATATGAAAATGATAAAATGTTCTTAATTGATACTAT
>CALVVX010000086.1 GCA_944364015.1 uncultured Bacilli bacterium
CAAACAAAACCAAATGTAAGTAGTTTAAGAAGCCAAACAGTATCAAGTTTCTATAGTGCAATAAAGAGTATGCAAAACAGTGGAAATGCATATGGACTATCAACAGATACATTTAAAGTAGATTCACATATGTTAAAAAATATGGAATGGGGAGCAGTAGCGTATTTAACGCATAGTGATTATGGAAGATGCACAAATGGTAGTTGTACAGAAATAGGAATGAATAATAATAGAAGTTATAGAACAGGATGTGGAGGAAGGCCATCAAGTGGTTCTAGTAGTTCATGTAATGCATATAATACTACAGCAGGAATGTTTGCAAGTACCACAGGAAACATATATGGAATATATGATATGAGTGGCGGAGCATGGGAATATGTAATGGGAAACAGTTCAAGTAGCAGTGGAAGTTATACATATAATCAAAGCTCTGCAGGAAGTAACTTTAGTTATAGTAGTGCAACCGCCAAATATATAGATACGTATGCCTATGGAACAAGCTACTATGATCAAACAGCATATAATAGAGCAAGGTTAGGAGATGCAACAGGAGAGGTAGTATCTTCTAGTAGTTCTGCATGGAATAGAGATTATGCGATCTTCGTCGGCTCGTCTGACCCGTGGTTTCTACGTGGTGGTTTATATATCAATGGCTATTACGCGGGCGTGTTCTACTTTGACATTGACTACGGTAACGATAACGATAACGGCTCAACTCGTGCCTCATTAATTGTATATTAAGTGAGTATTAAAATAAAATAACTCGGATTATTCGAGTTATTTTATTAATATCTTTCTTTTTACATTTTTCATATTTATATCTAATTCATTATTTGCATATCTTTTTAATGCTATTTTATATACTCTTGGATATATTGGTATTTTATTTCTTTTTAAGAAGTTAAATATTTGTTCTATTTCTTCTTTTGTTATTTCTTTTCCTGTGTTTGGTATTGGATTATTATTTTTATCAAATTTTGTTCCTATTATTGTTTTTCCATTTAATATATCTTTTTTATCTTGTTCACTCATTACTGTTTTAGTCTTACTTTCATTTATGAAGTTATAAAATAGTTTTAAATCTTTGCTGTTTAGTTTTATTTTTGCAATTGGTATTAGTTTTTTAGGATCTATATTAGTTATTAAATAATAATCTAAAATGGTAAAATTTTTATTTGTTTTTATTATATTTATTAATTCTTCTAATAATTTATTGGTTTTATTGTCATTTATTTCTTTAATACTATTGGTATAGAATATGTATTTTTTATATAGTGTTGGATTTTTTTCTTTTATTAATTTTAGTTGATTATTGAATTTATCTTTTGATATATTGTTTTCTTTACAATAATTATCTAATGTTTTATTACTTTCTATAAAGTCTGATATTAATATCATTGCTTTTTTAATTTTTAATTTTTCTTTTTCTTTATTTCTTTTTTCTGATTGTATTTTAGTATAGGTATTAATTTTATTTGTTATTTTACTACGCATTTGATTATATTCGTTTGGATATTTATTCATTACATAGCTATGTATTGTAGATCTTAAATAAGGAATTATTTTTTTGTTTTCTTCTAAATATTCTAATAATTCAGTATTTTCTAGTTCTAATATTTTATCAAATATAATAGCATATTTATTATTATAATGTTTTAAATTGTTTTGATTATTTGCTTGTGCTTTCCATTCTTGTTCAGTCCAATTTAATCCTTTTATTGCATATTCTTTTGCGTTTTTTATTAATAGTTCTTCTGTTATATTTATACTATTTGCAATTAGTTTTATTTGTTCTTTGTCCCAATTTGTGTTAATTACTTGATCAAAACAAAATCTTGCTATATGTAGTTTTAAATTTAATTCTAACCATCTTATATTATTTATTGCTTCTGTAGTTACTATGTTGTTATTTATTAATATATTTATTATTTCATTATATGTAGTAAGCATTTTCTTTATCTGATATGGCATGAAAAAGTTATTTTTTTTACTAATTTCTTCATTTGGGATATATAGATATTTTTCCATATAAATTCTTGCATTGTTTTTTACTTCTTGTGTAGGTATATTATATCTTTTAGCTACTTTCCATAGTGAATTAGTATCCCAATTACATTTTCTACATAAATTGTAGCAAAAACTACAATATTGTTCTTCTGTTAAGTTATTTTTGTCCATACTTCACCAACTTTCGCCTTTTATTATAGCATATTTTTTAAAAAAGTACAGATAAATTTGTTGAAATATAGTTTATTTTATTATATACTTATTATATATAGTTTAAGGAAGTGAAGCGGTATGATTAAAAGTAGTCGAGTGATGAGAGTATTTGAACAGTATGTTAAGAAATATGATATGAATAATAATAATATTAAGTCTAAATATTTTCATTCTTTAAAAGTAATGGAAATATCTAGTGATATTGCGACTACGATTGGTATTTTTACTGATGAAGAGGTTGCAGTTTGTGAACTTATCGCTTTGTTTCATGAGATAGCTAATTTTGATGATGCTCCAAATTATTCTATTGAAAAAGAAGATATTGAAGATTATGCGCTTAAATCTGCAGAAGTTTTGTTTTCTAAAGGTATTATGCGTAAGATAGATGAGGATACTAAATATGATGAGGTTATTAAGTTAGCTATTTATGCATGTAATAAAGATGGACTTCCTAATAATATTAATCCTAAAGTGGGAGCTTTTTGTAAGATTTTAAGGGATGCTCATAAGATAGATTCTTTTAGGATGTCTCTTAATTATCCTATTATTGATACATTGATTGAAAAATTTCCATCTAGTTTAGTTTATGACAAATTTAAAAAATTTGGTGTTATTGATAAGAAGATGAGTGAAAATAATGCAGATGATGTTTTAGTTTTATTATCTAGTGTTTTTGGTCTTAATTATAGATATAGTTATGCTATTTTAAAAAGAAATGATTATGTTGATAAGATAATTGCTACTTTGTCTTTTAAAGATAAAAATGTTAATGCATTTTTTAATCAAATTGCTAAAGTATTAAATACTTATATTGATAGAAAAATAGGAGAATAAAACTACTTGAATTAGTTTTATTTTTTTGTTATAATACATATAACTGCTTTGAACAAGAGGAGTAGATTATAATTATTTATAGAGAGCAAATGGTTGGTGTAAATTTGTATTAATTATTTTTGAAGGTAGCTTGGGAGCATTTTTTCTGAAATTAGTAGGAAATTACGTATTACTGCGTTAAAGTATTGAGGGCACATTATGTGAATTAAGGTGGTACCGTGGACATTAGTTCATCCTTATTTAAGGGTGTTTTTTTATTTATAGGAGGGATAATATGTTAGATAAAAAATATAATGCAAAAGAAAAAGAATCAAAGTGGTTAAATTATTGGAATGAGAATAAAATATATAAGTTTATTTTAGATGGAAGAGAAGTGTTTTCTATAGATACACCTCCTCCTACTGTTAATGGGAAGATTCATATTGGACACATTTTTTCTTATTCGCAAACAGAGATGATTGCTAGATATAAAAGATTAAGAGGATTTAATATTT
>CALVVX010000087.1 GCA_944364015.1 uncultured Bacilli bacterium
GAAGCAGAAGCAGGTACTGTAATACCAGAGTCTGAAGTGCTCGCATATTATGTATGGATACCAAGATATAAATATAAGGTATGGAATATAAATAAGGTAGTAGGAACAGATAGTTACAATGCACAGACTACGGGGATAGATATAACATTTGAAGAGGGAACAGAAAGTACTGGAGACATAATATGTAATGAGTATGATTTTTCTATAACAGAGGGTAATGGATTAAATGAAACATGTAGTGGAAGTAATGGAGGATACTACACACATCCAGCATTTACATTTGGAGATACGCAAGTTACTGGTATATGGGTAGGAAAGTTTGAAAGTGCATCATCAAATCCAAGTGCTAGTTATGGTGGAGGCTATTCAATTACATTAACAATAAGAATAAAACCAAATGTAAATATATGGCGATACAATACAGTGGATAATTTCTATAAAGTAATAAAAAATATGCAAGCAAATGGAAATGAATATGGATTAAGTAGTGATACATCTAAAGTAGATTCACATATGTTAAAGAACATGGAATGGGGAGCAGTAGCATACTTAACAAATAGTGATTATGGTAGATGCAATGGAAGTAGTTGTGAAGAAGTAACAATAAATAGTAATAGTAGTTATACAACAGGAGGAGGAAACTATGTGTCAAATGTGGCCCAAAGTAGTACAGGAAATATATATGGAATATATGACTTATCCGGCGGAGCATGGGAATATGTAATGGGCAATATGTCAAAGAGTGCAGGAAGTTATGTATATAATTTAAATTATGGTGATGGAATTTTTAAATATAGTGCATCAACGGCCAAATATATAGATACGTATGCTTATGGAACTACATATAATGATCAAATTGCGTATAATCGAGCAAGATTAGGAGATGCAACCGGAGAAGTAGTTGTTAGTTCTGGTACAACATGGAATAATGATTACGCGAACTTCGTCTACTCGTTTTACCCGTGGTTCATACGCGGTGGCGAATATCTCGATGGCTCTGGCGCGGGCGTGTTCTACTTCGGCGGGTACCTTGGAGTTTCTTTCCGCAACAGCTCGGCTCGTGCGGCTATTTTAGCATTTTAATGTGGGGGTCTTGTCAAAATACTTCTTATTATGTTAAAATTATATTAAGGATAATAAGAGGTGTTTTATTATGATGAATACATTATTTAGAATATTTATGATATTGATTTTATTGTTAGTTATTGGTTCTATTTTATATTTTGGTTTAACTAGAAATGATAATGATGATGTAGTTACTCCAGTTGAGGAGGAAAAGTTAAACCTTAGTAGTGGAATTGTTAAGTCTTTATATTCTTATGTTGAGAATGATTATCGTTGTTCTAATACTTTAGCTGTTGAAGAGGAATTTAATAAAAATGTTAGTGTTATTGATTATGATACTAAATTTATGATGGCTGTTAGTATTATGTTGGATTCTGATAAGGATAAGTTATTTTGTAATGATTATGAGCCTAGTTTGTTTTTTAAAACTGATATAAATAGTAATTATGGATGTGGGGATAATTATTATAATGAAAATACTAAAAAGTTTGATGTTAGTTCTGTTTCTTTAGGTTATACTACTTTTTTAAAGGAAGATAATGTTAAGAAAAGATTTGAACAAATTTTTGGTAGATTTAGTTATGATCCTAAAGATTTGATTAGAAATAGTGATAGTTGGTATCGTTATTTAATTGATGAAGATGGTTTTGTTTTACTTAATATTAAAGATGATAGTACTTGTGTTAATCATATTAATACTTTAAATAAAGCAATTGTTTTAGATGATAATATTATATTAACTGTGGAAAAAGAGTTTATTCATGATGATGAATCTAGTACTATATATGATTTTATGTATACTTTTAGTCTTGATTCTGATAATTCTTATTATTTGACTAATGTTAAATCTGTTAGACAAAAGTAATATTTTGTGTTATTATATTAACCCGTGAGGGTTAATATGAAAAATGATAGTATAATTTTACCAATTATTGAGATATTATTTATGATATTTATTATTGTTATTGTTTATTTTTGTATTAATAGTTTTAATATTAATTATGATTTAGTTAATAATTTATCTATTGATGTTGATTATAATAATAATTATTTATATGTTTTGAATAATGATGAGGTTGATTTTTTAGATAATAATAATATTAAAATATTAAATTATGATAATAAGGATATTAATTATAGATTAGTTATGAAGCTTAAGAAAGATAATTTTGATTATAATAATATTAATATGAAGTTAGATAATAATAAATTTAGTTTATCTTCTAAATTTATTGGGGAAGATAATGATTATTTATATTTTGATTTGACTCATCAAAATATTTCTAAATCTGATGATTTAGAATATGTTATGTGGTTAAGTAGTGATGTTGATAATCCTAGTGATTATGTGTTTAGTTATAATTTTTATGTAGAGAAGATATAAGGAGTTAATTATGGATTTATTAAATTTAGCTAAAGTTGAATTACATCTACATTTAGATGGTTCTATTAGGGTTAGTACTGTTAGTGAGTTATTAAATTTAGATATTGATTTAGTTAGTAATAAGATGATGTGTAATAAAGATACTAAATCTTTAACTGATTATTTGACTAAATTTGATCTACCTATTTCTATACTTCAATCTAGTGATAATTTAACAAGAGTTACTGTTGAACTTTTAGAAGATTTAAAAAAAGAAAATGTAATTTATGCTGAAATTCGTTTTGCTCCAATGTTACATACTAGATGTGGTTTAAGTTATGATGAAGTTGTTAATAGTGTTATTCGTGGTATTAATAAAGTTAGTGGTATTAAGTGTAATTTGATTTTATGTTGTATGCGAAATGATATAGATAATAATAATATTAATAATAAAAAGACTATTGAAATTGCTAAAAAGTATTATAATAAGGGTGTAGTTGCCCTAGATTTAGCGGGCGATGAGATAAAATATCCTACTTATTTATTTAAAGATTTATTTAAAGATGTTTCTATTCCTTTGACTATTCATGCAGGAGAGGCTAGTGATTATCATAGTATTTATTCTGCAATTGAGATGGGTGCTTGTAGAATTGGTCATGGTATTAGTGCTGTTGAAAATGAAGATTTAATTGATATGTTAAATGATAAAAATATTTTATTAGAAGTATGTGTTCAAAGTAATATTGATACTGGTTATTGTTCTACTAAAATAAATCATCCTATTAATAGGTTAATTAATTTAGTAGATGTATCTATTAATACTGATAATAGGACTGTATCTAATACTAGTTTAACTAAAGAATATGAAGATTTAATTAATTTATGTAATTTTAGTTTAGATGATATTAAAAGATGTAATATTAATGCAATTAATCATGCTTTTATTAGTGAAGAAGAAAAAAGAGAATTAATTGATATTATAAAAAAAAATTAACGCTTTTTGGGAGACTGCTGAAAAAGTAGTAAAAATAAAATCAATAATTTAGAGCATATGTCTATTTTATTGATTTTTTATATTTT
>CALVVX010000088.1 GCA_944364015.1 uncultured Bacilli bacterium
ATTATAATTAGACTTATAATAAGAGAAGTTGGTCTTTTTATTTTTTTCCATAGTTTACTTTTTACTTTTTTAAATAATTTATTTTCTACTACATTTAGTAATACATTTAAAATAAATGCTATTATTAGACCTAAAATAAATGGCATAAATAAATTTATAATATAAATTACTATATTTAGAATACTTTTAATATTTACAAAAGCAAAAATAATTATAACTGTAAATAAAATTAATTGCATAATAGTTTTTTTATTTTCTTCTAAATTCATAATATTTTCCCTTTCTTTTTTCGTGCTATTATAGCATAAAGAGACCTTTTTTTCAAGTGTGTCTATATTATATTCAAAGAACTCTTTGACGCATACCTCCAGATAAGTTTCTTGGATATTTATAGATGAAATCTTCTAATCCATATGTTTTTAGTAAATTAATTACTTTTTGTTTTTTTTCTTTTGTTAGTTGTTTAGTTACTTTTAATCCTATTAGACAATTATCTAATATATTTAACCAATCAAATAAAGAGTCTTGTTGTAACATATAACCTAATTTAGAATTAAATGGAAAAATAATATTTCCATTTGTTTTTTGTTCTATATTACATAAAATTGATAGTAAGGTTGATTTTCCACATCCAGATGGACCTACAATAGCAATGAATTCTTCTTGTTTTACTTTTAGTGATATATTTTTAATTGCTTCTATTTCTCCGTCTTTTGTGTAGTATGTTTTTGCTAAGTTTTCAATTATTAATAAATTATTCATATTTTTCAAAATCTTTTGAGTATATTAATTTATTAAAATCTACTTTTTTATCTAATTGATTAGCACTAATTACTATTTCTTGTATGTGATCCCATTCTTCTTTATTAATGGTTATATTTTCTTTCCATGCTTTTGGTTCTTTATATCTATTTATTATTTTTGTGATGTCCTCTAATGATGTATCTGGGAAAAATTCTAGTAAGCTTTTTGCTATTGTTTCATTATTTTCTTCATATACAAATTTTAATGCTTTATTTATTGCATTTCTAAATTTTTTAATAATATCTGGGTTGTTTTCTATATAGCTTTTTTTAGCATTGTATGCAGTATATGGTATATTACCTCCTAGTTCTCCTACAAAGGCTACTACGTATCCATATCCACTTTTTTCTACGTTTAGAGCATTTGGTTCAAACAAGGTAACAAAGTCTCCAATACCTCCAATAAAAGCACCTTCCATTGCAGCAAAGTCTATTGATGTATCAATTGTTAGATCTTTATTAGGATCTATATTATTTTTTCTTAAAGCCCATTCAAATGTCATCTCGGGCATACCACCTTGTCTTCCTCCAATTACGTATTTTCCTTTTAAATCTTCTAATGTAAAGTTATCTATTTTTTCTCTTGATACTAGAAAACTTCCATCTTTTTGTGTTAGTCCTGCGAATGTTTGTAAATAATCTTTTTCTCCTCCATTATAAATATAAATAGTTGCTTCAGTACCACATAGTCCTATATCTACATCTCCAGATAATACAGCACTACTAACTGCATCTGCACCTGGGGTTAATATTAATTCTATTTCTAATCCTTCTTCTTCAAAAAATCCTTCACTAATTGCAATATACTGTGGAGCATAGAAAATACTGTGTGTTACTTCTGCTACTTTTACATTGTGGACTTTTTTAATTAGAAGAACCTATAAGATTTATATAAAGATTTTCTCCATCGCTTTCTACCGAATTAACTAGCGTTTTAATTGTCAATCTTTTTTCAATAATATCTAATGTATCATATGATTTCATATAAGTTTTAATCATGTTTAGTGCAATTTTTGTCATTTGTTTTTGGCTTATTTCAATTGTAATTTCGTTTTTTATTTCTGCTACTCTTTTTTTAATTTTGTTGTTTTGAAATTTTAAATTTTTAATTTGGAGTGTAATTTCATTAATTATTTCAGAGTCTATATTAGCTATTTTATCTATTAAAGCTTCGATTTTCATTTTGTTTTTAGTAAAAGTAGTATTTAAGGTTTGCAATTCAGTTTGTTTTTCTGTTGATTTTTTTTTGTAATTTGTTGCTAAATTTTCTAATTGTCTCATGAATTCACTTTTTGGAGAAGTTATTTCTTTAAGTTTTTGTATAACTAATTTATCTGTTTCTATTCCATTAATATTTTTACATTGACATTGTTTCTTTCTGCTTTTATCTTTTAATTCACATAGATAACTAAAATTTCTTTTTCCGTTTGAAGCAATAGAATTTCTTAATTTTGGTCGCATATAGCTTCCGCAATGTTTGCATTTTATTATACTTGATAATATGGATGTATTTTGTTGAGGAGCTCGTAGACGTTTATTTTGGTTATTTGTTATTATATTCCATACATTTATAAACTGATTACTAGTAATTAAACCATTATGTTTACCTATTGCAATAATCCATTCACTAATATCTTTAAGTGATTGTGTTTTTCCAGGAATTTCTAATCTTTTATTATAAGATATAAGTCCTGTTTTTTTGTTATATATTTCTTTTTCATTTTGAATATTGCTATTGTTATATATAGTAGCGCCTTTTTCTTCAAAAAATTTTTTTATTTTTTCGTCCGCTATAACATATACTGGATTTTTAAAAATTGTAATTAATGAAAATCTAGTAAAGTTATTTTTATTTCTTGTTTTAATACCATTATTTAATAGGTAAGTTTCTAATTTTGATAATCCTTTCAATTCTAACATTTTTGTCCAAAGTAATTTAATTGTTTCGGCTTCTTCAGGAATAATATCTAATTTATATAAACTTCTTTTTTTGCCATTTACATCTATAGTTTCTACTTTTTGTGATTTATACCCTAAAGGAGTGTTTCCACCTAACCATCTTCCTGTTTTTGCAAGTTCATACATATTATCTTTTATTCTTTCTGCAATGGTATCTCTTTCTAATTGGGCAAAAACGGATGATATCATGATCATAGCAGTCCCCATTGGAGTTGTAGTATCAAAATTTTCTGTTACTGATATAAATTTTACATTATATTGTAATAATTCATTTTTTAAATTACAAAAATCTGCTACATTTCTACTAATTCTATCTAATCTATAAACTATTATACATTGAATTTTGTTTTTTTTAATATCAGCTATTAATTTTTGTAATTGAGGTCTATTAGTATTATATCCTGTAAATCCTTCATCAGAATATATTTTAATATCTTTATAAGTTGCATTGAATTTTGTTTTTAAAGTATTTTTACAATATTCTATTTGATTATCAATACTTTCACCTTTACCTGTAAATTTTGATTTTCTTGTATATATAGCGTAATATTTTTTCTCATTATTTTTCACGAAATCAACTCCTATTTTATTAATTATTATATTACATCATGTCATGTTCTTAAAAGGGGATTCTTTTATAAAATATATGAAATGATATTGTAATAATTTTTATTTTCTATATAATAATTATATATATTAAAAAAAATTATGATATTTTCAATCTTTAT
>CALVVX010000089.1 GCA_944364015.1 uncultured Bacilli bacterium
AAAATCCTCTTATTCTAGTTAAATAAATTTCTCTTTTTAACATTTCAATCACTTATATTTATTATAATATAATATCGTCTTTTTTGTCAAGTTATTTCGTTTTGTCAAAATAACTTTTGTTTTGTCGTATATTATTTCGTTTTGTCAAAATTGTCAACTTTTTTAAATAATATTATTCTCTTTTATATCAAATAAATTGTTTAACTTCCTAAAATTAAAAATTAAATCCACCTGTTTATCCTGATGTACTTCTATTCTGTTAATAAGTACTCTCATAATTTCTGGAGTAGGTCTTTCAAGTTTTAGAAACCCTTTTACAAGTTTTTCTATTTCTTCATCATTATCATTTACGCACTCCTCTGCTTCTTTTTTTAAATCTATGTACTCTGTTTCTTTATCCTTTTCATCTTTTTTTAATTTATTAAAAAGTCTTTCATACATTTCCTCACTTAGTTTGTTATTTAGTTTATCAATATACATTTTATCAATATTATTATTTATAAGTTCAATCTCTTTTTCTATTTTGTCCAACATTTTTTTATAATCATATTTTGTTCTATCATTTTTAATATTTAACATAATTTTTTTATTGTCAATTTCAACAAATAATTTCCTTATATAATCAATTATTTGTTTTTCTAATCGTTCATAACTAAATCCGTGAGATGTACATAAATTCAATTTAGAATTTCTACGGTAATTATTGCATATCATGTCTAATCTTCCATCTTTTCTTGTTCTAACTCCGATTTTGTGCTTACATTCATAGCATATTAGCAATCCATCTAATAAAAAATGATTCTTTTTTTCGTTTCTATCATACTTCTGTACTATACCCATTTTTTGCACTCTGTCAAAAACATTTTTATCAATAATTGGATTATGGGTATTTTCCACTATTTGCCATTGTTCTTCTGGATTTGCTCGAAGTTTTCTATTTTTATAGCTTATCCTACTCCTTTTATTTTGAATTGTAACACCAATATATGCTTTGTTTTGCAATATGAGTTTGACAGTTTTATTTTCCCAAAAAGTTGCTCTATTATACCTAATTTGGTTAGCTGTTGGAATATTATTGTTATTTAGATAATCTCTTATTACACCTACGTTATTCCCAGCCAACGCCATATTAAAAATAGTTCTGACAATTTTTGCTTCTTCACCACAAATAATTAAATGATTCTTATCTTTTGGATCTTTCATATATCCCAAAGGTGTTTTACCTCCTACCCATTTTCCTTGTTTTTGCATAGTGTGTAATGCTGTTTTTATTTTTTTAGATAAATCTTTTGAATACATATCATTTAATATTGATTTAAAAGGTGCAATATCATTATTTCCATTGTTTGTAGCAAAAGTATCTATGTTATCCGTTACAGAAACATATCTAACATTATTTTCTGGAAACCACTTTTCTATATATTCTCCTGTTTCTATGTAATCACGACCTAGACGAGATAAATCCTTTGTTACAACCATATTTACCTTGCCTAATTCTATGTCTTTAATCATTCGCTTAAAATCTGGTCTATTAAAGTTTGTTCCTGTATATCCAGGGTCTATATAAATATCTACAAGTTCATACTCCCAACCTAGCTTTTCTACATATTCAGTTAATAATGCTTTTTGATTTGTTATACTTTCGCTTTCATCATATCCTTTATCTATATCTTCTTTTGATAATCTAATATATATTGCGACCTTGTATATTGTTCTCTTTATTTTTTCAAGCATTTATCCTCCTTCCCATGCTTGATAAAAACAATTTGAATTCAATTCTAATTATATCTATTTTTTCCTTTTAATACAATGTTCAACATATTTATTTTTTATATTATTTTGTGCTAACTATTTTGAATTCAAATTTTAGGTTTTTTTAATCTTATTTTTCTTAATAATTGAATATTTTTCTAACTGACTAATTAAGAAATATGATATTATTTTTTCTAACTCATCACCTTTTTCATCAAACTGCTCATTAATTTTAAATAAATCGCTCATCTTTCCTCCTGTGATTCTAAATGATTTATTCAATATATATGCTTAATAAATTCTATTATTCTGGCTTTAAACATATATATTGTTAATGTGAAGAGTTAAAATTTGAAGGACACATAACTTATACTTTCATTTTATTTTAATAAGCATATAAACCACCTCTCCTTCTTTATTTATATTGGCAAATTTTAAAATCCCTCTATTATATATACATTGGTTTACTTTAAATTTTTCTACCCTAATTTTTAAATTTCTTTAAAAAATTTATTTTTATACAATGTCTATATGCCGTTGACTCAAAAATCCCAACTTAATTTCGAAATAATTTTACTTTGCCTCCTATTATATATACTTACATTTTTACAAGAAGAACCGACCATATTATTAATTTTTCATAAATTTTTCACTAAATGGAACTTGGGTAGGAATATGATAGCTTACGCTCTCATACACCTACCCTCTTTAGTTAAATTTGTCCTAAAAATCGCCATAATACTTGAAATAACTTGATTTAAGCATTTAAAAAATGTCCTATTTTTAAAGCTTCAAAGCTACTAAAAAAGGACATTTTAGGCTCATATGTTTTTTATTATTATACTCTTAAAAAATCTCTCTTGAAATTCAGTTAATGCTCTTATTGCATCATTTGAATATTCTTTATCTTCTGGTACTATAATTAATTTATCATCTTCGTCATTAATTCTATGAATTATTGCTATACATTTTCCATTAAATTCTTTTACTGGTTCAAACACTCCTAGTATATAACAGTCTATCTCTTCGCCATCTTTATTTATCGTGTTTGGCAAGAATCCATAGTTAATTGGATATATAAATCCATATTCCGGATGTTTACTTCCCATTGGTCTATCTATTATAACCGTTAGTTCTTTGCCTATATATTCTGACAAATTATTCAATGTCTTCTCCTCCTATTTCATATCTGACCAAGTTGCTGGCAATAAATCCCTTAGTGTTACTATTTTATTAAGATTCAACATTATTTCACAGTCAAGATTTTTATGATTAATTTGATATAAAAACTCTCTACATTTTCCACAAGGAGATATTATTTTACCGCCTTGATATACCGCTACCAATTTTTTTATAACGGATTCTCCATTTATAATCATATTAGATACAGCAACATTTTCTGCACATAGTCCCAAAGAGCAAGTCGTTTTGATAGATCTTCCAACATATATGTTATCTTTATCCGAAACCAGAGCCACAGCCACCTCACTAATATAAGTATGTTCTTCAATTTTAATTTCTTTCGCCAGATTATTTGCTATATCATATAATTTCTTAAATTCCATATCTACACCTACTTAACACTAATTTAATTTAGATATAAATCTCTATAGTAGAATTTATTATCTATTATATATTT
>CALVVX010000090.1 GCA_944364015.1 uncultured Bacilli bacterium
TTTATTGTATTATTAAATTGTACTATTTGTACTAGTACAATTATATTATTAATTGGGAGGAATAAAATGATTAAAATAACTAATTTATCTAAAAAGTATGATACAACTTATGTTATTGATAATTTAAGTTGTACTATTAAAGATAATTGTATTTATGGATTAGTTGGCGCTAATGGAGCGGGTAAAAGTACTTTACTTAGATTAATTAATTCTATTTTTATTGCAGATAAAGGTAGTATTAAGGTAGATGGAGAGGAAGTATTTGAAAATGAGAAGATGAAGCAGAAAATGGTGTTTGTTTCTGATGATTTGTTTTTTTATCCATCTTATACTTTGTTTGATACTGCTAAATATTATCAGGCTTTGTATAAAGATTTTGATATGGATTATTTAAAAAAACTAGCGGGTATTTTTAAACTAGATTTGAATAGGAAAATTTCTACTTTTTCTAAAGGTATGAAAAGGCAATGTGCTTTAATTTGTGCTATTTGTACTAATGCTAAATATATGTTTTTTGATGAGACATTTGATGGATTAGATCCAATTGTTAGAAATACTATGAAAAAAGTTATTGCTAAAGTTATGGAAGATAAGAAAACTACTATTATTATGACTTCTCATAACTTAAGAGAATTAGAAGATATTTGTGATAATTTAGGACTATTATACAAAGGTGGTATTTTATTTGAAAGTGATATTGATAGTTTAAAGACTAATATGTTTAAGGTTCAAATTTGTCTTAAAAGCGAATTTGATAAAGATACTTTTAAAGATTTAGATGTTTTATCTTATAAAAAGACTGGTAGTGTTGCTACTTTGATTATTCGTGATAAAGATAATAAAAGTAAGAAAATACTAGAGAAATTAAATCCAATAATTTTAGATTATTTGAATTTAACTTTAGAAGAGATTTTTATATATGAAATGGAGGCTTTAGGTTATGAGTTTAATGAAGTCGTTTAATGTTAATTTTTTTAGAGAAAATATTAAAAAATCAAAAGCATTTTTAGCGTTTTTTTTGGGAATTATTCCTATTTTAAATGTACTTATTTTGATTTTTAGTTCTACTGATAGTGTTTATGTTCCATCATTAGAAGGATTATCTGTTCTTAATTTTTTGTTTTGTTTTATTATACCAATAGTTATATCAATTTGTTTATTTGGTTATATTTTTAAGAAGAAATCTGTTGATTTTGTTAATTCTATGCCTATTAGTAGGAAAACTATTTTTATTACTAATACAATTGGAGGTATAATTTTAATATTACTTCTTAATTTAATTAATTCTATTTTGATATTTATCTTATCAATTACTATTACTAACTTTATAGTACCATTTAATATGATTGTTGATTATTTTCTTATTTGGAGTTTAATTTATATCTTTATTTTTGTGGTTTCTAATATTGCTGTTAGTATATCTGGTAATATGATAACTAGTATTGCTATTACTTTACTTATTTTGTTTTTAGTTCCTTTTATTTGTAGTTATATTGATTTTAAAGATGTATATTTAACTTCTAGTTATGCTATTGATGGTAGTAATATTAATGATTTGACTGTTGTTGCTAATACTAATTATACAATGCCATATAATTTTATTATTTCTTCTGTTTTTAGTAATGAAATATATCTTATTAATACTATTTCTATTATAAAGATGTTATTATTAGGTATAGTTTATATAGTTTTAGGTTATTATTTATTTAAAAATAGAAAGATGGAAGTTTGTGAGACTTCGTTTAAAAATATTTATGTTCATAATACTTTTAAGTGTTTAACTTTAATTCCTTTTATTGTTTTGTTTTATGAGGTTTTAAGATTTAGTGATATTACTACTATATTAATTATGATTGTTATGATGTTAGCATATTATTTCATTTTTGATTTAATTACTAGAAGAAATATTGTTAAAATTTTTGTTAATTTAGTATTTTTTGCTATATTTGTTATTGTTTGTTGTTTGTTGTTATTTATAGTTAGTAATATTTTAGAAAATAAGGAAAATATTATTGATGTTGATGATATTAAGAGTATTAGTTTAGTTAATTATGAATATGATTCTGTTTATAATTTTTCTACTGTAATGAATAATATTGAGTTTAGTGATAAAGATATGATTTTAGATATTGTTAATAATTCAACTGGTTATTTAGATACTGATAGTTGTAATAATTATGCTACTGTTACTTTGAATTTGTATAATAATGATCGTTATAAGTTATATACTTGTGTTGATAGTTTAAATCTTGAGTCTAATGATAGTTTTATTAAGAAATTTAAGGATATTAATTTTGATGATATGTATGCTTTTAGTATTGATGGTGTAGTTTTAGATAATAGTGTTAAAGATGAATTAGAATTAGCTTTTTCTAATGTTAGTTTAGATACTAATATTATTGATAGTAGATATACTATTGATGCTTATAGTTATATTGATCATAAGTTAGTTATTTATAAGTTTAATTATAGAATGTCCGAAAAATTAGAAGAATTGTATGTAAATACTATGAATAAGAAGATAATAAATAATTTGGATGACTTACAAATCTATAGTGGTAGTTGTGATGATTTATATCTTATAGATACTGATGGTATTGTTGATTTTATTAAAGATAATAGTGTTGTTGATATAAGTAAAGATTATGTTACTATTAATATTTTTACTAATAAAGATACTTTGAGATATAGTACTAATAATATGGATGTTATGAGGTTTTTTGATGATTAATTTAGATTATAATAGTAGAATTGCTATATATGAACAAATAGTAATGGAAATAGAAAGATATATAGCATTAGGTATTTTAAAAGAAAATGATAAATTACCATCAATTAGACAACTTGCTGTAGAATTAGGTATTAATCCTAATACTGTTAAGAAAGCATATAGTATTTTAGAAAGTAAAAATATTATTAGTAGTTTATCTACAAAAGGTACTTTTATTACTAATAAGACTAAAGATGTAGTTAATGAGAAGATAGATAAAGAAATTAGTTATATTAAAGATAAATTTAAACAATTAGAAAAGTTAGGTTTAACTACTCAAGAGATTATTAAGAGGGTGTTAGAATGATTTTAAAGACAGAGAATTTATGTAAAAATTATGGTAAAAGAAATACTTTAGTTAAAGCTTTAGATAATATTAATTTAAATATAAAAAAAGGGGAATTTGTTGCAATAGTAGGTCCATCAGGAAGTGGTAAGAGCAGTTTATTACATATACTTGGAGCAGTAGATAGACCCACTAGTGGTAAGGTTTATATTGATGGGGTTGATGTATTTAATTGTAGTGAAGATGAACTTGCAATCTTTAGGAGGCGTAAGATTGGTTTAATTTATCAATTTTATAATTTAGTTCCTATTTTAAATGTAGTTGAG
>CALVVX010000091.1 GCA_944364015.1 uncultured Bacilli bacterium
CTTCTACATATGTATTTCTATTTGTACTACTTACTAGCACTGCATTAGCCCATTGTTTATTTGTATAATCATACCATCCATATGTAGAAGTAGATGATGTTGTATCTGCTTTTACCCAATTTGTTCCATCATGCATTACTGGTATCATATTATCTACTAGTTTTGGATAATTAGCTCCACTATTATCAATACCTGGAGTTTCACCACTTATAAGTGTATACCCACTTGGTATAATCAAATTACCTCCATTTTCATATCCTGTTACTGGTATTATATTATAAGTTATATTACTAGATGTATTATTATCTATTACTAAAGTTACTTTTTTAGTCGCTTTATTATTTATTGTACCTTCTATTTTATCTGTTGATGTATTTAACAATTTTACTTCTATACCACTACTTGTTGTTTCTTTATATGCAAAACCATAACTAATAGTTCCACCATTAGAATTAGTTAAAAATATATCAAATACTTTAGTAGTATTACTATTTACTGTTATACTTCTACCATCTGTATCATTTATATCTATATTATAGGCTAAATCATTATCTCCTGTAGTTGGCTTCATTGTTATATCTATTGCATAAGTATAATATAAAGCTAAACTAATTAATAATAATAAACCTATTACTAAAGCAATAATTCCTATTTTTTTCTTATCAATAACCATAATATCTCTCCCTTATTATTTATAAGTAAATTATAGCACAAATATATATTATTATCAATTATATTTTTCTTTTAACTTAAGTTCAATAATATCATCTTCTTTTAATATAGTATCTTTTTCTATATTTTGTTCATATACATAACCATTTCCTTCTATATTATAATCTACATCCATTAATGTTAATAAATTAATTGCATCTTTATAAGATAAATTAGTAAAATCAGGCATT
Organism: uncultured Bacilli bacterium; assembly: GCA_944364015.1. Taxonomy (GTDB): domain Bacteria; phylum Bacillota_I; class Bacilli_A; order RF39; family UBA660; genus CALVVX01. The sequence continues at coordinate 903 of CALVVX010000091.1, forward strand.
TTTCTATCATAATTATTAGTAAGTAAAATAACTAAATCATTTTTGGTTAAAACATTACCTTTAGAAGGATATTGATTAATTACTTTATTACCATTACCTAATACTATAGTCCTTATATTATTATCATTTAATTTAGCAACAACATCAGAAGTATTCTTACTAATATAAGAATCAATCTCATAAGAAGTATCTATAGTAATAGACTCTTCAATATTTAAATAATTACTAATGTTTTTAACAACATCTTTAACCGCAGGGGCAATATAATTGGTAGTATCTTTTGGTTTCTTTAAAGCCGTATAAATAATTATTTCTGGATCTTCTCCTGGATACAAACCAGAAAACGAATATATATAATCAGTATCTCCGTCCATATATTTACCTTTTTCATAATCAAAAATTTGTGCAGTACCAGTTTTACCTATCAAATCATAACCTTCCATATAATAAGGAGCACCAGTAGTATTCTCACTATCAGGAGAAATTACACTTCGCATAAGTTCTTTTAATTTCTCTATTGTCTCGGTAGAGGCAACTTTTTCTTTCTCTTCTTTTTTTGCCTTAAAAGTAGTTTTACCAGTTTGACTATTAACAATTTTATCTATAATATAAGGCTTTAATATAACCCCATCATTAGCGATCGCACTTAATGCTTGAATATGTTGAATAGGAGTTGTAGTAATACCTTGTCCATATCCTGCCGTAGCAGCTTCTATTTGATATTTAAAATCAATACTACCTGCTTGCTCTCTTGCTTTATTAATTCCCGTAACTTCACCAAAACCATATTTTTCATAACACATTTTTAAATCATTTTTATCAATAACAGTCTCTAATATATTAGCAACTGCAATATTAGAAGATAAAGCAAATCCTTTATCATAAGTCAAAGTCCCCCAACCTTCTTTATTCCAATCACTAATGGTTACTTTCTCATCAGTAGTTTCTGACTCATAAGTCTTACTACCAGACTCATAAGTAGTATCTCCATCATAATTACCACTGTCAATGGCACACATATAACTAAATATTTTCATGGTAGATCCTGGTTCATAAGGATTACCTAGTATTGGATCTATATAAGAACTCATATTTCTTAAATTAGGATCAAATGATGGAGTTGATGAATAACCTAAAATTGCTCCTGTTTTCGCATCTGCAACTATCATTAAACTCCACTCTGCTTCTGAATCTTCTGCCATTTTTTTAACTGCATTTTCAATAAATAATTCAATTGTATTATCAATAGTTAGATAAATATCATCTCCATCATCTTGTAATTCTACATACTCTCGTCCATTTGCAATTTTATAACCATTTCTATCTTTTTCATAAGTTCTATAGCCGGCTTCTCCTGTTAATACACTATTATAATATTCTTCTATTCCTAATTCTCCTACCATCATTAAATTACCTTTATCATCTTCTTTATTAACTGTATAACCTAATAAATAAGAAGCAAAATCTCCATTTGGATAATATCTTTTTAAACTTTTAGTAAAATCAATTCCCGCTAGGTTTAATTCTTTTATTTTTTCCATTTGCATTTGACTTAAATTTCTACCACCTGGTCCTAATTCTACTTGATATGCATCTTTGTTTAATAATGCAAGTATTTCTTCTTTAGTCATATTTATATAATTTGATAAAACCTCTGCTGTTTTTTCTTTATCTTCAACATGTCTTAATTCTTCACTATCTTTACTACGTGATTCATCTAAATATGCAATTACTGTATAACTAGCAACTGTTTGAGCAAGTACATTACCACTTACATCTCTTATAGTCCCACGTTCTGGTAAAATAGTCTCCTCTTCTATATTTCTTTTTTTAATAAAAGCAGTAATAGTACTATCTTCTACTTTATAATCTACTAAACATAAATATGACAATCTAACGATAAAACTACATAACAAAAAAAAGACAATAACTAAAAGAACTTTATTAACTTTAATTTTATTGTTATTAATCTTTTTCTTCATTTAATCACCCTCAATTGTTTTTATGTTTTCATTATTATAGGATAAACCTAATTCTGATGATATATTATTTATATTTTCTAAAGAAGCCATTTCATTTATTTTCATACTTAAACTTTGATTAACGTTTTCTTGATCATTTACTTTTATTTTTAATTTTTCTACTTCTAAATTTACTTTAGATAAAGAAATTTGACTAAAAACTATACTAAGTACTAGTATAATAGATAAAGTAGTTAATGATCTAAACATTATTTTATCAAATTTAGATGTCTTCTTTTTGTTTTTCTTTGTTTTCATTATATCACCCTTTTATCTTTTTAGCTACTCTTAATTTAGAACTACGAGCTCTATTATTTTTTTCTATTTCATCTTTAGTAGGAGTAATTTTACTTTTAACTATTGATAAAGTTGGTAAATATTGATAAGGAATTTCAGGTAAATTTTTTAATTCATTATCAATTTGACTATATTTTTTAAAT
>CALVVX010000092.1 GCA_944364015.1 uncultured Bacilli bacterium
TGGAAGATGCACAAATGGTAGTTGTACAGAAATAGGAATAAATAATTATTATAGTGGAAGTGGCTCTAGTAGACAGTTTAAATCTGGATGTGGAGCAAGTCCAGGAAGTGATTCTAGTAGTTCATGTAATGCATATAATACTTCAACAGGAATGTTAGCAAGTACCACAGGAAATATATATGGAATATATGATATGAGTGGCGGAGCATATGAATATGTAATGGGAAACAGTTCAAGTGGTAGTGGAAGCTATACTTATAATCAAAGTTCTGCAGGAAGTAACTTTAGTTATAGTAGTACAACAGCCAAATACATAGATACATATGCATATGGCACTTCAGATGGGGATCAAACAGCATATAATAGAGCAAGATTAGGAGATGCAACAGGGGAAGTAGTATCATCTAGTTATACGGCATGGAATAATGATTCCACGTACTTCGTCTACTCGTTTGGCCCGTGGTTCTTTCGCGGTGGCATCTTTATCGATGGCTCGGACGCGGGCGTGTTCAACTTCGGCGGGAGCGGTGGAGTATCTAACGACTACAACTCGGCTCGTGCGGCTTTGCTTGCGCTGTAAAACTTCCGAGGGACAAGTCATACGTCGAACCACGGAGTGGTTCCCTTGTGAAACTGTCATTGAATTTCCCTCAAAATATAATTGAACAAGGGGAAGTAGTATAAAATTTTTGCAAGTTTTGGATATGCGTAGGCTCGCCCGAAGTGTGCTTTGAATCTTGACTTGGAGTTGCGAAGCAACTTGAGGGCGAGACACTGGGTAACTACTACATATAGTAATATATAATTTTGTGTTATTAAGATATTAGTTTATAATTATTTAATTCTATTATATTAATTACTTTCTTTTTTTAAAAATATTTGTTATAATTTATATAATAAGAGGATTGGTGATATTATGTTAAATAATAAAGGTCAAGCTTTAATTGAATTTATTTTGATATTACCAATATTTCTTTTACTTATATTTATAATAATAGATTTTGGTGTTATTTTTAATGCTAAATCTAATTTAGAAAATGTTAGTAATGATATTATATCTTTATATAAGGATGGTAGTGATATTAATAATATTAAGTCTTTATATAATGAGTATAGTATTTTAATTGAAAATGATGATGAATATAATAAGTTTATTATTAGTTATGATGTTGATTTAATTACTCCTGGTATGAATCGTATTTTATCTAATCCTTATACTATTAAAGTAGAAAGGGTTGTTAGTAATGTTTAATAATAGGGGACAGGTATTGGTATTGTTTTTGTTATTAATTCCTGTTTTATTGATTGTTTTAGTTATTGTTATTGATATTGGTAATGTTACTAGTGAGAAAATTGCTTTAGAAAATCTTTGTTCTTTAGCAATTGATGAGGATGATGTTTATACTTTTATTAGGTTAAATGATGATGATATTGATGTTAATGTTACTGATGATGATATTATTTTAGAAAAAAGAGTTGATGGTCTTTTATCTCATGTTATTGATTTAGATTTTTTTGATTTAAAGGTTGTCTGTGAAAAGGGTGATTTAGATGCATAATAAAAGTGGTAAGGTTATTTGTATTACGTCTGTTAAGGGTGGTGTGGGTAAGACTACTACTTTACTTAATTTAGCGGGTATTTATGCTTTAAATGGGTTTAGGGTACTTATTCTTGATCTTGATTTGTTTTCAGGTGCAATTGCGGTTAATCTTGATATTAAGAATAAGAAAGATATTTTTATGTTAGTAGATAGTATTAGTAATAATAGATTTACTACTTTAAGTGATTATGTTAGTGTTTATAATAAAAATATAAGTGTTATTGCTTCTCCTAAAGATCCAAGGCAAGCTTTAAAGATAGAAGGTAAGTTTTTACCAGTTATATTTGATATTGCTAAACGTGAGTATGATATAATATTAGTGGATACTAATCATGTATTAGATGAGGTTAATTTAACTATTTTAGATAATAGTTATATGTCTTTATTTGTTATTTCCAATGATCTAGCGGATTTAAAAAATATGAAAAGTATTGTTAGTATATTTAAGGATGCTGATAAGTCAAATTATTTAATTTGTTTGAATAATTCTAAAGATAATTCTAAGATTTATATGTCTTTGTTTGATATTAAAAATGCTATTAAGAAGAATATTGATTATGTTATTGATAAGAGTTTTTATATTAAGAATATTGATAAATTTATATTAGATGGAGAGATTCTTACTTTAAATAAATCTATTAATAGATTTCATGGTAATGATATAAATAATTTAAAAAAGCTTGCTTTTGATTTAATTGATGATAAACATGGTAAGGAAGTGGAACATGAGTAAGAAGTTAATCGAGGCTTTTGATATTAAGCCTAGAGAAGTTTCAATTCAAAATATTAAAGATTATGATATTTTTCCTGATAAAGCATTGCTTGATTCTCTTAGAAGTAAAATAATTCAAGATTTAATTGATAATAATATTCCTGATGATGTAGAATTAGAAAAGTATATTAATGATGAGATTAATGAAAATTTAGTGGGTTATGATCTAAATTATTTAGAAAGAAATCATATATTTAATTTAATTCAAAATGAAGTAAGTGGTTATGGTCCTATTACAGATTTATTAAAAGATAATGCTGTTAGTGAGATAATGGTTAATGGTACTAATGATATTTATGTAGAAATAGATGGTAAATTGATTAAAGATGAGACTGTATCTTTTATTAATTCAGAGCATATTATTAGAACTATTCAAAGAATAGTACAGCCTTTAGGTAGAACTATTGATGCTGCTAATCCAATGGTAGATGCTAGACTTCGTGATGGATCACGTTTAAATGCTATTATTCCACCTTTATCACTAAAGGGGCCTGTTTTAACTATTAGAAAGTTTGCTAAAGAGTTAGAGTCTGTAGAAGATTTATTATTAAAAGGTACTTTAACTACTGAAATGGCACGTTTTCTAGAAGCTTGTGTTATGGCTAAATTAAACATAATCATATCAGGAGGTACTGGTACTGGTAAGACTACTTTACTTAATATATTAAGTAGTTTTATAGGAGCTGATGAGCGTATTATTACTATTGAAGATGCCGCAGAACTTCATTTAAGGCAAAATCATGTTATTTCATTAGAAACAAGACTTGTTAATTATGAAGGAGAAGGGGAAGTAACAATACGTGATTTAGTTAGAAATTCACTTCGTATGAGACCTGATAGAATAATTGTTGGAGAAGTTAGAGGTAAAGAAGCATTTGATA
>CALVVX010000093.1 GCA_944364015.1 uncultured Bacilli bacterium
AATTAATGTACTAACATGAAATGGTAAAAATTTATCTCCAATTTCTTTAATTCCTTTAAACAAAATATCATGAGTATCATCTATTAATACTGCATATTCATATTTATTTGATTTCAATTTTTCCTTAATAACTCGAATTTTTGCATCTTTTCGTGATTCAAAACTTTCATTATAAGTAAAAATTCTATTTTCTTGTTTTATAAAATTAGCATATTTATCAAGCCACTCATTTTTTTCTTCTGCTTGTTCCCTAAAAAAGCAGGAACTTAAAATATAAATTTCAAATTTTTCTTCAGCATTTATTTCTTTTAAATTATTAATTGTTGTATATATAGGTCGTTTTTTTAAATAAGTTCCCGGAACATTATTTCTTATATTTTCTCCTTCACCAAATCTATAATCTGCAATAACACCATCCATATCAACAAAAATAGCTAATGAATCAATTTTCTTATCACTAACAATTTGCTTTAATACTTCTAACAAATACATTTACTATTCACCTCCAAAAAATAATTTTCAAAAAAGTGTGCATAATTATCGTTATATATGTACTCACAATATTGCCATTTTTTCCTATACTAGTGTATATTATATCATAATTAATTATTTTATAATATAAAAACTAACTATTTCTAGTTAGTCAATTCCTTATGGCGTCCTCGAGGTGACTCGAACACCCAATCTTTCGCTTAGGAGGCGAAGGCATTTTCCTGTTATGCTACGAGGACAGATTCCCATAACTCAAACTTCATATTAATAACTAAGAGTCAAAAATTAATCTATTTTTAAAAATCAACTTGTTTTTTTCAAAAACGATTCGAAAAATTAAAAACTCTTAGGAGGCGAAGGCATTATCCATTATGCTACGGGGACAAAACTAAAATCTTACCAATATAAGCATCGCAATAGCGGCCATATTTTCAATTTTAGAAAAATATAATTTATAATAAGATAAAGTAAATTCATAAGCTGCAACCACCTTATCTACCATACTAACAATCCAACTTTCCAAATACCTAGGAGGTCTAGGAATAAGTGGAAACATATGAGAATATATAATATCTTTTTGCATATCAGATAAACTAAAAAACTCACTAGCATTCTCTAAACACTTCTTTGGATGTCTAAATGCACTTAAACGAAGTTCTTTTTTACTAAATTGATCATTAGTAAAAAAATCATGCAACAAAGCTGCTACTGCAGTATTTTTATAATCTAATCTTAATTTTTTAGTAATTTTATAAGAAAAATAAGAAACTCTAAAAGAATGTTCCAATCTAGTAATACCATGATGTCTACAATTATTTATTTCTAAAAATTTAGGATTTTTCAAAACATGATTAACAATATTATTATATTCACAATCTTTTTGAAAATAATTCATCATTCACCTCTTACACTCCAATAAATTATATCACATTTTTATAAAAATAACAGCATAATTTTAAAAAAATAGGAATTTTTCCTATTTTTCTATCATATTTAGTAAATTAATTTTAAAAATATCTTTATCAGCATGACTTTTAGATACCATAACACCTTTATAAGTAGTAAGTTCTCTTTGATGTCCTTCATTTAATATATCTTCTGGAGAAATAGTATCTAACATAACAATTTTTTGATTAACATAAACAGTATAATGTAAAACAATATCTCCATGAACTTTAGAAAAAATCTCATCAGTAGGTAACTTTAATTCATATTTGATAATATTATCCTTAGTATTTTTAGAAACAACAACCCCCTTAAATTCTCCATCTCTAAAAGCAGGATAATAATCAAACATCATCTTCTTATAAGCAAGCATATTATACTTCTTAACTGATCTTTCTTTTTTTCTAAATTCATTCTCATTCAAATATTCAATTACGTAAGCATTTTTCATATAAATACCCCCTTTTCACATATATTATTCAACCAGTGTATATAAATTATAGCACTTTTTTCGTTATTTGTCAACACTTTTATTAAAAAAACAAAAACGAGTGTTTCACAAACAAATATTTAAAATTTTAATAAACAAATACCATTTAATTATGATATAATTATTTATTGAAAAGAGGTAGTTATGAAATTAATAAAAATACCAGAAAAATTATATTATAATTATAAAACAAATGCTATTTTTGATTGTTATAAATGGGATCCTCAATTTAAAGATAGTAATACTTTATCCAAATATGTATTAGTCTTAAGTGAAAAAGAAGCAAAAGAAGTAGCATTTTTAACTGAAAAATTAGATAAAGAAACAAGAGAAGCTGAAAACTTCTTATATAACAATATTAAATATAGTAAAAATTTAAAATTATCAAAAAAACTAAAAAAAGAAATTAAAAATATGACCTATAATTCTAATAATAATATACGTCTTATGAGATATGACTTTCATCCCACTGTTGATAATTCATGGAAAATAAGTGAAGTAAATAGTGATGTTCCTGGAGGATTTGCAGAAGCTTCCCTACTTCCTAAATTAGCAATAAGCTTATTTAATAATAAAAACTATTATAGTATTAACTTTGGAGAAATATTAGTCAAAGAAATATCAAAAAAAATAAATAAAAACTCTAATATTGCTCTTATTCACTGTACTTCTTATAGTGATGATAGACAAGTAATGCAATATCTATCAGATACATTAGAAAATATGAAATATAACTGTTTATGTATTGCACAAGATCATATAGAATTTAAAAATAAAAAAGCAGTATGTATTTTAAATAATTATAATATAAATATAGACTTTATTTTTAGATTTACTCCAATTGAATGGTTAATAAATATAAAACCAAAAACATGGAGAGGATATTTTAATACCATAACACCATCTTGTAATCATCCAATTGCCTTATTTGCACAAACTAAAAGATTTCCTCTTATATTTAGTGAATTAGAAAAAAATAATATAAATTTATCTACATGGAAAAAATTATTACCAAAAACAATAGAAGTTAAAAAACTATATAATAACAATAATTTTATATATAAACCAGTATTTGGTAGAGTTGGAGAAAAAATATCAATCAAAGAAGCTTGTGATAAAGATGAATATAAAAAAATACTAAAAGATGTTAAATTACATCCAAAAAAATATATTGCCCAAGAAAAGTTTATAAGTAAAGCCTTAAAAACAGAAGATAACAAAAACATAAAATTATCAAATGATGGTGTTATTATATCTTCTTCTTTAGCTAATAAAT
>CALVVX010000094.1 GCA_944364015.1 uncultured Bacilli bacterium
TCTAATTATGTTACTACTGTGTCATCTATGATGGTTTTAATTACTTTATTTTTTTCTCCGCTTACTGCAATAATAGGCCATATGAGCGCTAATGGAGATGTTGAAGCAGAAAAAAAATATTGTAACTTTTTTCATACTTTTAACTTTATTATTGGTTGTATCTTTTTCCTTTTTTATTATGCTGTTATAGATGATGTAGTTGCTATTTGTTTTGATAAAAATTTGGAATTAGGTAGGGATGTTGTAATTGTCATAACTATTAATTATTTCATACAGTTTATGAGACAATCAATTAATTTATTTAGAGATGCAACAGGAACATTTTATTACGATAGATATAAGCCATTAATTGAGGGAACTATTAATATCATTTTATCGGTGATTTTTGTAAATATATTTGGAATAGTTGGAGTTATAGTAGCTACAATAATAACTAATATATTTATATGTCATATAGTTGAGCCATATGTTTTATACGTTCATGCTTTTGATGATAATCCTAAAAAATATTATTTAAGAAATTATGCTTATATTTTCTTGTTTTTAATTACTTTGTTTGCCTTTACTTTTATCCGTATTGATTTTGATAATGTTTGGATTAGTTTTATCGTAAATGGTGTTTTATCAGTAATGATTGCTATTTTTCCATGCATAGTAGCTTTTATATTTAGCAAAGATTTTAGATTCTATTTTAATAAAATATTATTAAAATTTAAAAGTAAGTTTTTTAAACGTAATGTAATTGATAATTAGTTAAAATAAGTATTCATTTTAAATCTAGAATTTAACAAGATATTTTAGAGTTATTATATAACTTGATTTAAAGATATCTTGTTATTTTTTTAATTTATACATTAATAATGTTTATTTTTATGATAAACTTATATAAACAAGAGGTGATTAACTATTAATAATCAAGTACTAATTTATAAAAAATTAAATAAAGTTAATCATTCCAAAAGTAAAAATCCTCAAATTTATGATTTTTTAAAAATCTGAGGATGTAATTAATTATTTGAAATAAATATCGCCGTATATTTATTTCACAAGGTTAGGATTAAAATCAACCTTATGTTTTTCTAAAGTGAATATAACATTAACAAGCTTTCTAGCAATATGAGATAAGGCAACTCTATGATGCTTACCTTCATTTCTTTTCTTCCAATAGAAGTCAAAAATAGAAGGATTATGGACATAAAATGTTTCAGCAGCATTCATTAAATACTTTCTCAAGTAGGATGAACCGTGCTTAACCATTTTACCAGTTCCATTATGTTTTCCAGAATCATTCTTACTAGGCTCTAAACCAGCATAAGCTAAGATTTGATTACGAGTAATAAAAGCATCAAAATTACCAATTTCACTAGCTATACCTGCAGCTGTTAAGATACCAATGCCTTTAATGGTATGAATATTATAATCCAAGGAAAGATATACTTCGCTGATTTTATTTTCTAGCTTTTCAATTTCGTTATCAATAAATAGATAGGTAGTTAAAGATATTTTTAATGCATATTCTATAGCCTCAGAAGAATGGCCTACAGTATTTATGGCAGCATCTTTAATTTGACAAATCTTTTGATAAGAAATTGGATGTTTTAATTCAGCTTTCATCTTACTATATTTGTTAGAATCTAGCTTAGACATCTTTTTAGGTGTCATATAGTGAGTTAAAAGATAAAATGCAGACTTATTTAAACCATTATCAAATAATGGCTTAAATTCAGGGAAAATTTGATCTAGATAGCTAGTTATTTGATTTAAGAATCTAGTTCTATCAGTAATTAAAGCTTCTCTTAATCTACATAATGACTTTAGATTATTAATATGATAAAATAAATTTACATAGGGTTTGTAATCTAGGGTCATTAAATATTTGGTTATGAGTTTAGAATCTTTCTTATCTGTTTTAGTTCTTCTTAAAGTCTGGGTTGTAGCAAACTTGTGAACTAAAAGAGGATTAAACTCAACATAATCAAAACCATTAGCTTCTAGCATGAGCTTCAGGTTGAAATGATAATGTCCAGTAGATTCAAATCCTATTTTTATTTGTCCTTTAGGCTTTAAGCTTTTAAGGATGGATAGAAGGACTTCAAATCCATCCTTATCATTTTTAAAAGAGAAAGGTTCTCTTATTACACAACCTGAATCATCGGCAATGAAGCAGTCGTGTTTGAATTTGGCAATATCAATGCCTACAAAATATGTCATTCAGACACCTCCAATAAAAAAAATATTTGTGCACTGTTCTAATCCACAGGACGTTCTTCAATCAATTAGTCACGTTCATCATAAAAGGTCTCAGATGAGCCTTAATTAACCTAATTAAAATTAGAAAAAAGACTGTGGTAATAATCACCTCGAAAAGGTCTAAATATTAAATTAGCCTTAATAGTACAGTTAAAGATCCACAGTGCATTTATATTATAACATCCCTAATAGATGGATGATATAATCTATTAAATTGTAAGAAAGGAGTAATAGTTAGTTTAGTTATTAATTATTACTAAATTAATTATACGTGATAATATGTTGAATTTAATAAAATCATATTATAGGTTAGAATATAAGGAAAAGTTAATTGTAAATTTAATATTTTCGATGCTTTTACAGGCTTTATTAGCTATTGGTAAATTTTTGCTTGGCTTTTATAATATATTTTTTATTGTGGCTGGTTTTGTAAATTTATTTATCCTCTTAGCTAAATTAGGCTGTTTTATTGGTATGAATGAGAATAAAGATAATTTTGCTAGACGTAATAGGGTAATAGCTATACTTTTAATGACTTCAGGATTAACATATGTTATTTATATGAGTAAGTTTTTGATATTTAATGAAAGCCTTCATGTATATAACTTACTTATTAGAGTGTGTATAGCCTTAGTTTCTTTTATAGAAATGGCAGTGGCTATCGGTGGTATTTTTAAGGCCTATGGTAAAGGTCATTATATTAGAGATATTAAAATTATAAGCCTAAGCAGTGCCCTAACAGCAATGATGTTTACCCAAATAGCCCTAACAGCAGCGGAGTCAACCGTACAAATTAACGTAACAAATGGAATTGTAGGTATTGTGGTTGGAATAGCGATAATTTTACTTGGTGTATTTGCTATAATAGCTCCTCATTTTAGTTTGACAGATAAAACAGAATATGCATTTAAAAAGCTAGATAATGATTTTTCAAAATTTAAAG
>CALVVX010000095.1 GCA_944364015.1 uncultured Bacilli bacterium
TCTGCTTTTTCAACAGCTTGCTTATGTGAGACAGAACCTGCATTATCTAATACTTTCTTTCTTCTAAATTTTAATAAATTATCTGTTGCTTCAATCCAATCTTGCATTGTCATTATGTGTCTTTCCTTTGCTTCATCTTCTGCAAATACTATAAAAATATTAGTTAAATCATTTAATCTACTTAATTCTTCTTCATTTAAATAGTTCTTAGCAATTGACACATCATATTTATATATTAAACCATCTGGACCATTTTTCCAACTTGTAAGTCCCATATGTTCTTTATCTGAATTTGCTCTATTATAAATAAGCTCTGCTGCTGTATGTCCAGAAATAGCATAATGCAATTTATTTTGAACAATTTTAAAAAATGTATATGCTTCTTCCGACTTTGGATTATAGTCAACTGCCGTTACCATAAATAAGTCTGTTATTTTTTGATAAGCCATTCTTTCGCTAACCCTAATTGTTTTTATTCTTTCTAATAATTCATCAAAATATTCTGCATCATATTTATTGCCTTTAATAAATCTTTCATCATTTAAAGCAAAACCTTTAATCATATATTCTTTTAATATTTTTGTTGCCCAAATTCTAAATTCAGTCGCTTTTTTAGAATTTATTCTATAACCTACTGAAATTATAGCATCTAAATTATATATTTTAGTTTTATAATTCTTTCCATCAGAAGCAGTTATCGAGGATTGCTCGGTAACTGAATTTTCATCTAACTCATTATCTTTAAAAATATTTTTTAAATGCAAAGATATATTATCTACGCTACAATCAAAAACTTTTGCCATTCCTTTTTGAGTTAGCCATAATGTTTCATCCTTAAATATAGCATCTACTATTATATTTCCTTCTGCATTTTTATAAATTAATAAGTTTTCTTCATTTTCTACTAATTTACTATTCATATAATATCGACCTCATTTCATATTTATTATATATTATTTAAACATTTTTCCTTTGTCGATTTAATTATTATAATCTTACATCTTTTTATATTCTTCACTCCATTTTTTATCATTTTAAGAACTTTTGTTTGATTATAATATGATATTTTATTTTTGTCAACGTTTACAGCTAATTTTTTAAATTTTTATATTGATATGAAAAATCCCTATTAGCATATAACTAATAAGGATTTTTGTTTGTTAATTATTATAATATATTTTTTATAATTCTATTTGGTTTACTTGGTAAACTTTTACTTCAAAATAGTGAATTTTGAATTCATTCAGTGAACTTGCGTACTCTAGCAGGCATTTTTAAGTCGTTCATTTGGTGAATTTTTGCATCAAATTTGCTTAAAATTTTTGTTCTTTTAATAACTATAGGAGGCTTGTCCTTCTATGTGTATGGGGGATGCGTTAAGCATCACTATCCTGCCTTTATTTCAAATAAGGTATTTTAAACATATATCTTCAAAATTTGAATCAAATAATAATTATATTTCAAATCTAATGTATGCTCTATCATCATAACTTTCTTGGTTTTTATAAAAACCTCTTTCATACGCAAATTCCTTGTAACATAAAGGATCTACCTCTCTTATATGTTTTAAATATTTTTCTGATTCTTCCAATGTATGAAAAGGCTTTCTATATCCATCTGAACAAAAAACAACCTCTTTTATATCTTTTGGTAAATCAATACACTTTATTAACTTTTTATTTGGTTTATTAAATCCATCTATTACTGCATAATCATACTTGCTATTATATGTCTTATTTCTTATATATGGTTGGCGTTTAGATAAATTCTGAACAAATTTTTTAGCAATATCACTTTCCAATAATTGTTCTTCTGTATAACCAGTAGCTAATAAATATTCTATTGTCATCACTCTTATTTTTGTATATAATTCATCAACTTCTAGTTTATTATCAACTATTGTATCTCCATACAAAGCCATACAATCTCCTATTAGCCATATTTGATTAGCATTTTTAGAATACATTATAATAGAAGCTGATGGTTGATTTGCAGCATCATCAGATATTTTTTTAAATATTCCATGTTTTTTATAAAACTCAAGTATATAATTATTTAAAAAATCTATAGCTTGATAACAATCTATTTTAGTATCTAATTTTGGTATAGCTTCTAATAAAATGTCACATATAATTTTACCTAATTTTTTATTATTATATCTAAATTCACTTTGAGAACTCACACCATCTATTAGTGCAATAAAGTTTTCTGTTACACATATTCCATCTTCACATAGTTCCTCTTTATTAAATTTTCCTTTCAAAAATTCTTCTATAACTTTCATAGTCCCTCCAAATATTAATCATATTTTATTTTATGTATTTTATACCATATTTGATTAAAATTATCAATTAATTTTCTAGAATAAGGGGAAATAAAAAGGAATTGATTTTATAAATTATCCTTCATATAATGTTATTATAGAAAATATGAATTTACTCAAGACAGCTTGTCTTGGGTATTTTTTTATGTTTTTCTCATAAATTTTAGAGAGGCGATTTATATGATGTTAGAAGAATATACTATTGGAAATACTAAAATCAAATTTTATGATGATTATATCGTTCAAGATAGCAATAATCAAAAAGAATATATAGACAATATTATAATTAATTTGATGAATAAAACCTCTTTATTGTAATTTGTACTGTTTTCATATATAATATCTGCAAGTTAAAGACAAATTACAAGGAAAGGAGGAACTGTGCAAGATGGCACATATGCAATATATTTAAGAAAATCAAGAGAAGATATTGAAGCGGAAAAATATGGTGAAGGTGAAACTTTAGCAAGACATGAGAAAATTTTAACAAAAAAAAAAAAAAACAGAAAACTACATATTTCAAAAATTTATAGAGAAGTTGTAAGTGGCGAAACAATTAGTGAAAGAAAAGAAATGCAAAAGCTTCTTAGAGATGTTGAGAATGAAAAATGGACAGGTGTTTTAGTTGTTGAGGTAGAAAGACTTGCTCGTGGAGACACAGCCGACCAAGGTAGAGTTTCAAAAGCATTTAAATATTCCCATACAAAGATAATTACTCCTGTTAAAACATATGACCCAGATAATGAATTTGATGAAGAATA
>CALVVX010000096.1 GCA_944364015.1 uncultured Bacilli bacterium
TAAAACATTAGAAAAAGTTTTAACTTATAATGGTGCTAATGTTACTTTGAATAAAAAAAAAAAAAAAAAAGAGTTAGCTTATGAGATTAAAAAACATAAGTCTGGTTATTACTATTTATACAATATTGAATCAAATGATGATAAAGCTATAAAAGAGTTTGATCGTGTTGCTAGAATTGATGAAAATATTATTAGACATTTAATTCTAAATTTAGATAAATAGGAAGTGAAGTATGAATAGAGTAATTTTAATAGGAAGACTAACTAGAGATCCAGAATTAAGGCATACTCCAAGTGGTACTCCGACTTGTAATTTAACAGTTGCTGTTGATCGTATTGGTCTTGATCAAAATGGTCAAAGACAGGCTGATTTTGTTCCTGTTGTTACATGGAATAAACAAGCTGAAAATGTTTCTAAATATTTAACTAAAGGACGTTTAGTAGCTGTTGAAGGACGTATACAAACTAGAAATTATGATGATAAAGATGGTAAGCGTGTTTATGTTACAGAAGTTGTTGCTAGTAATGTTCAATTTTTAGAATCTAAAAGTGCTATTTCTAATTCACAAAATAGTAATTATAACCAACAAGCAGCACCTTCAGTTGCAGAAAATAATGATATAGATACTGTTGATTTAGATGAAGATCCTTTTGCTAGTTTTGGGGATTCAATTACAGTTAGTGATAATGACTTACCTTTTTAGTTAGGAGGATATATGAGCGAATTTCGTAAAAAAAGAAAGAAAATATGTCATATGTGTGCTGGTAAAACAGTAAACTATAAAGATATAATTATTATTAGTAAATATATAAGTGATAGTGGTAAAATATTACCAAGAAGATTTACAGGCACTTGTGCTAAACATCAAAGATATATTGCTTCTCAAGTTAAGTTAGCAAGATTTATGGCTTTAATACCATTTAAAAAATAGACCACATTGGTCTTTTTTGTGTTGGGGTGTAGTATGAAAATATTAAAAATTATAAAAAATATTATTTTTAGTCGTTTAACTTTGGCTATTTTTTCTTTAACTATTCAAATATGTTTAATTGTATTTGTTATGTCTTATTTTAACAAACATCTAGCGTGGATTTTTGGATTATTTGGTTTATTTAATACTTTAGTTGTATTAATTATTATTAATTCAAAAAGTAATCCATCTTATAAAATAGCATGGATAATACCTATTTTATTATTTCCGGGTGTAGGTGTTTTAGTTTATTTATTTTTTAAATTGCAAATAAGTATTAGACTTATGAGAAAAAGACTTAAGTTAGAAACTGAAAATAGTAGAAAATATTTAAAACAAGATAATGAGATTTTGAATAAAATAAAAAAAGAAGATCGTGGTTTATATAATTTATCTAATTATTTAATAAAAACATCTAATTATCCTGTTTATGATATTAATAATATTGAATATTTTTCTTCTGGTTTATTACAATTTAGAGATATGATTTCAAAAATTAAAAGTGCTAAAAAATATATTTTTATTGAATCTTTTATTATTGAAAAAGGTTATATGTTTAATACTATTTTAAATATTTTAAAAGAAAAAGTAAAAGAAGATGTTGAAGTTAGAATTATGTATGATGGATTTGGTTCTTTGTTATTATTAGATCATGATTATCCTGAAGTATTGAAAAGTTATGGTATTAAATGTAAGATTTTTTCTCCAATTAAACCGATTATTTCTGCTCATCAAAATTATCGTGATCATAGAAAAATATGTATTATTGATGGAAAGATTGCTTATACAGGTAGTATGAATATTGCAGATGAATATATTAATTTAAAAAAAAGATTTGGTTATTGGAAAGATACTGGAGTAAGAATAGAAGGAGATGTTGTTAATAGTTTTGTAGTTATGTTTTTAGAACTTTGGAATTTAACTAATAATATAGATGAGTATTCTAAATATTTAGTTAAATCTAATATAAAAAATAAAAATGGAAACATTATTGCTTATTCAGATAATCCTTTAGATGAATATGAAATAGGTAAAAGAATATATTTAGATATTATAAATAATGCTCTAAATTATGTTTATATTGTTACACCATATTTAATATTAGATGATGAGATGTTATCTTCTTTAACTTATGCTTCCTTAAGAGGAGTAGATGTTAGAATTATTATGCCAGAGATACCTGATAAAAAATTAGTTAATTATTTAGGAAAAAGTTATTATGAAGAATTATTAGAAGTTGGTGTAAAAATATACGAATTTAAAGGTGGATTTACACATTCAAAGATGTTTATAAGTGATGATGTAAAAGCAGTAGTGGGTTCAATTAATTTAGATTATCGTAGTTTGTATTTACATTTTGAAGATGCTGTTTATATTTATAAAAATAAAATTATAAATAATATTAAGAAAGATTTTATAGATATGTTTAATAATAGTAATGAAATTACTTTAGATAATATGAAAAAATTTAATATTATTAAAAAAATAATAGGACGTATTCTAAGATTTTTAGCACCACTTATGTAGTTGCATAAAATTAACTAATGTGATACAATTGTTATGTAGAATAGTGGTGGTTGATTATGAAATGTAATAAGTTAACTAGAAGTAATGTGGGGTCAAATTTATTACTAAAAACATATATTAATAAATGTAGTAGAATATTAAGAAAAAATACAAGAAATAAGTTCTATGTAAAATAGAATAGTTTTCTTGTATTTTTTCGTTTCTATTTAGTTAATTCTACACATTTTTTAATCAATTTGTGTTAAACTATGAAAAAATGGAGGAAATATGAGTAAGAAAATAAAAATAATAATATTAATAATATCAATAATATTAATAGCATCATTAGCAACTTTTGCATGGTTTATATGGAATAGTAAAGAAAATACAGAACTTACTATGACAATAGGTAATCTAGCAGAAGTAACTTTTACTAC
>CALVVX010000097.1 GCA_944364015.1 uncultured Bacilli bacterium
TTCTATTGCATTTTTTATATCATTTATACTTGTTATATAATCTGTAGTAATTATTAAATCATTTTCTGCTTGTATTGCTTTTGATGTTGCAGATTCTATTTCACTAATTGCCCCCATATCTATTGCATCAGTCATTATTATTCCACTGAAGTTTAATTCTTCTGTTAGTAATTCGTGTACTTTTTTTGACAATGATGCTGGATTAGAATCATCTATACTACTTACTATATTATGACTAATTAAAACTGCTTCTGCTTTTGCTTCTATTCCTGATATAAATGGTGGTAAATCATTTTCTTTTATATTTTCAATTGTTCTATTGTCTACAGATTCTCCTGTGTGAGTATCTGTATTATTTCCATATCCTGGAAAATGTTTTAATGTATATGATACTTTAGTATTTTTACTTGCTTCAATTACTGTTTTAGCATAATCAGCAGTAATTTGTGTATTTTGTCCAATACTTCTTTCATACATATAATCACTAGAATTAGTAGAAACATCTACAACTGGTGCTAAATTTAGATTAATTCCTAAATTAGATAAAATATTACTTTTAGTTATTGTATCTTCTTTTATTAGTTCAAGTCCTCCTTCTTGATATAATTGTTGTGATGATTTGAATGGACTTTCTACTAAATTAGGATTAGTACTTATTCTATTTACTATTCCTCCTTCTTCATCAACTGCAGTTAATATTGGTATTTTACTTACTTGTTGTAGTTGTTCTATCATATTTTTTACTTCTTCTTCTGTTTTATTTTTAAAATCTTTTTCAAAAAACAGGTAACCTCCAAATTGATATTTTTCTAATACTTCTTTACCATCATCTAAATATCTTACTAATAATACTTGTGCTATTTTCTCATCTAATGTCATATCATCTAATAATTTTTGAGCTTCATCATAATATGAACCAAATAGATCTGTATTTACTTGTTGTGGTTTTTCTTCTTCTTGTTTTGGTACTTCTTTTTCTGGTTCTACTTTTTGTTGTGTTTTGTATATATATATTCCTATAGATGTTAATATAAGTACTACTATTAATATTATTATTAAACTTAATTTTTTCATTTTATTCCCTCTTTTTCTTTATATTTTTTATATAAACTTATTTCATTAGAAATCACAGTTATTTGGAGTTCTAGGAAATGGTATTACATCTCTTATATTATCTATTCCTGTTAAATATATTAATAATCTTTCAAATCCCATTCCAAAGCCTGAATGTATGCATGTTCCATATTTTCTTAAGTTTATATACCATTCTAAATCTTGTGTTTGCATATTTAATTCTTTCATTCTATTTATTAGTTTATTATAATCTTCTTCTCTTTGCGAACCACCCATTAATTCTCCTGCTGATGGTACTTCTAAATCAACAGCGGCAACTGTTTTATTATCATCATTTAATTTCATATAAAATGCTTTTATATCTTTAGGCCAATTAGTTATAAATACTGGTGCATCATAGTATTCAGTTAAATATTTTTCGTGTTCTTTAGCTATATCTTGTCCATATTCTGGTTTAAATTCAAATTCTGTATTTGCCTCTTTTAATAAAGTTATTACTTGTTCATGAGTTAATCTAATAAATTTAGAATTTATTAATTTTTCTAATTTCTTTATTAATCCTTTTTCTACAAATTTATCTAGAAATTCCATTTCTTCTTTTGCATTTTCTAATACATATTTTACTATATATTTTAACATATCTTCTTCTATATCCATAAGTTGTTCTAAATCACAAAATGCTATTTCTGGTTCTATCATCCAAAATTCTGATGCATGAGTTTTTGTATTTGAATTTTCCGCTCTGAAGGTTGGTCCAAATGTATATACTCTTTTATATGCCATTGCATAAGCTTCTGCTTCTAATTGTCCTGTTACTGTTAGACCTACTTTTTTACCAAAAAAATCATTTTTAAAATCAATATTTCCATCTTTATCTTTTTTTATATTTGCTAAATCCATTGTAGTTGTTAAAAACATTTCTCCTGCTCCCTCACCATCATTAGCAGTTAGAAGTGGTGTATTTACATAAACATAGCCTCTATCTTGAAAATATGTATGTATTGCCATTGCAGTAATGCTTCTTACTCTAAAAGCTGCATTAAATAAATTAGTTCTTGGTCTTAAATATGCTTGTTCTCTTAAAAACTCTCTTGTATGTCTTTTTGGTTGGATTGGATAATCTTCATCACAGTCTCCTAATAATGTTATTTTAGTAGCACTTATTTCAAAATTTTGTTCTTCTTTTGGAGATTTTATTAATTTTCCTTTTACTTTAATTGAACTTCCTACTTTTATTTTTTGTATTTCTAAAAAATCTTCTAAATTATCTTCATATACTACTTGTACTGATTTAAAATAAGTACCATCATTAAAATCAATAAAGCCAAATTCTTTTTGTTTACGATGATTTCTTACCCATCCTTCTATTTCTACTTCCTTATCAATATAGTTTTTTGTAAATAAATCTTTTACATCGATCATAATTAATCACCCGCTGTTATTATATCATAGTTTTATGATATATCCAATATCTAGTAATTTTTTTTATTTTAGGTTATAATAAAATTGGTGATATGATGATAGATATTAAATATAAGCTTGGTAAGAAGCTTAAGATTGATATAAAGGCTATTATTAATAAAT
>CALVVX010000098.1 GCA_944364015.1 uncultured Bacilli bacterium
TTTATCTAAAATCGATGCATTAGGATTTACTGCTAGTGTAGAAGAATAGACGTTTTTTTAGAAAACGTCTTTTTGTTTATGTAAAATTTCACACAAATGTCGCCTGACAGTTGTAAAAATATCTTCTCTGTGTTAATCTATTACTATAGTGAGGTATAAGATATGGGATTTTATGGAAAAGATGGACAGATATATGATACTCTTGATAAAAAGGTTGGTGCAGACAGTAGATACAATCAGCAAGAAAAGCAAAATCAATTACTTGAAGAACAGAATAAGTTATTAGCACAACAGGAACGTGAAAGACAATTAAATGCTATACGCGAAGAAAATAGAGCATGGCTAGAAGAACAAAATAAAAAAGAAAGAGACAGAATTCAAAGAGAACATTCAGAAGAAATGCGATTATTAAGTTTGTGTGATGAGGTAGGTATTAATAAATCAATTATTGATAATTATATCAATTACATTTTTAGTGAAAAACAAGTTGAAGAAAAGGAAAGAAAGTTATTCGAGGAAAATAATAAGATTCATAAACAGCTTGAAAATGAACGTTCTACATTATGGAATGATGAAGAAATTTTAAAAAAAATAAAGATTATTAAAAAGATAAAGAACAATGATTTAAGTAATAGTGATGATTTAATAGGATATTATGGTTTAAAACATCTAGTTGAAGAGTATAATAGTACTAATGATAAAATAGGCAATGGTATCTTGGGAAGTATAGTTACAGCAATATTAATATTTTTGTTTTTAGGACTATTAGTAGGATGGTGGACAATATGGCCTTTCATAATTTTTTCAGTACCAATAATTTATTATTTGTGCTTAATACCTTCTAAAAATACTACTAAAATTAAGATAGAAAAGGATTGTGATGCTGAGTTAAGAAAATTAAAAAAGGAATTACATAATAAAACATTAGATAATAAAGAAGAAGAAATTAATAAAAAGATAGATAAAAGTATTGATGATCATTACAATATTATGAAACGATGCGTTGACACAAAACTGAATGAACTGAATGAATTTAGGATTAACCATTATAATTACAAAATTGATAAATTATTATTAGATATGGGATTAGATAAAAAGTTGAAAGAATATAAATTAAAATATAAGATTATTTCGAAAGAAGAAGTTAAAGCTACTGGTGATGTAGATGATTATGTTGTTTTCTTTACTAAAGAAGCAGAGAAATATAATTAATTATTAAATATGAAGGAGTAATGATGAAAAATATACCTAAGAAATATATTTACATAGCTATTGGAACAATAGTTATAGTATTAATTATTGGAGTAATACTATTATTTACTTTAAATAATGGTAAAAAAGAAAATAAAGAAATAGAACCAACTGTATCTACATATAATGCTTATGTTAGTATTAATCCATTAGTAAAATTAACATTTACTGTATCTTGTAAAGAAGACGAGTGTGATAATCCCAAAGTTGTTAATTATGAGTTGGTAAATGATGATGCAAAAGAGATTTATAAAGATACAGAGTTAAAAAATAAGGAATTGTCTAAAGCAATATCATTATTAATTAAAACAGCAGAAGAAAAAGGAATAACATTTGATAAAGTTGAGTATTATTCAGACTGGGATAACAAAGATTATTTTAAGGATGAAGATTATTTTTCTAAATTAAGTTTTACTATAACAAATAAAAAAGAATTAGAGGATACAGTAAAAGAAAATGTCAAAGAAATTTATACTATTACATTTGATAGTGCTGGTGGTACTACAATATCTACTCAAGAGGTAGAGGAAGGCAATAAAGTAAGTCAGCCTAATAATCCTACTAAAGAAGGGTACAATTTTATAGAGTGGCAGTTAAATGGTGTTAAATATGATTTTGAAAGTGTAGTGAATCAAGACATTACATTAAAAGCTGTTTGGGAAGAAATACCAAAAACTGATAACAATACTAATAATAGTAATAGTGGAAACAATAATTATAATCCACCTAGTAATAATCAAACACCAACTAATCAAAATCCAGTACAACCCCCATCTCAACCAGTAACACCAACAACATATAATTTTGTCGGTAGGTATAGTGCAGATCCTAAATTATATGAAAATCGCTATGTATATTATCAATTTAATGCTGATGGTACTTGTTTTGGAAATTTGAGTGGTCAGACGGATAACTATTGTACTTATGTAATAAATGATTGCCCTAATCCTTCTGCTTGTACCACATATCCATATTCAATTTCAATTTGGTATTCTAATGGCGATGAAGGTTATCTTTTAATAGATAGTAATTATAAATTAAAAGAGTGTTCTGGTGGTACTATAGATCAAAATGGTGTAGCACATTGTGGAACTTATCATATATTTACAAAAGAGTAGAGTTAACTCTGGTATAAAGGACTTGTTAAAAGGTCCTTTTAACTTTCAATAAATAAAAGGTTTATAGTATATTGTAATGATATATAAAAGTTTGACACTTTTGTTTAATTTGTGTCTTTAAAGGGTTTACTGTTAGTAGTTTAATATATTAAAAAAT
>CALVVX010000099.1 GCA_944364015.1 uncultured Bacilli bacterium
CTACTGATTCTCCCCATCTTGATTCTGACATAATAACTCCTCCTTTAAATAATGATTATAGCATCTGTACAACCATTTATAACGCTTTTAAAATATTTTTCTTCATATGTTGTTTTTATCTCATTAAATACTTCTTTTCTAAGAAAACTACAGTCTATTTGAGATCTACTCTTTGGATTATTAATGTCATATAAATATGCACAAACCACTTTGTTAGTTTCAGTTTTATAATTATATTTAACTTCTTTTATATATTTTTTTAAATAATTATCTTCGTTATTGTATATATTTTTTATGTAATCACTAATATTTGATAGCAAAATAATATCATATTTTTCAGAACTTGGCAACTCTTTACAATTTATATTTCTATAGTCAGATTTAAGTAATTTTATTTCTTTTCCAATAATATTTTTCTTTGCAATATTATAATCAGCTTCACTTTTTAGATACAAGTTTGATTTCAATTTTATATTATTATTGTCATACTTATTATTGAATATATATGAATTTCTAAGTTCAAAACCATTGTTATTAAAGTCTTGGTATAATAAATCCCAATTTTCAGAAGTGTTTTTTGATAATTCTTTTCTTATTTTATTTTTATATAATTTATAATCAAAAGCATTTTTATTCTTATTCAAATCATTTTTATCATTAATCATGAAAAATTGCAAAAATTCTTTATATTCCAAATTAAGTAAAGCAACTAATTTAAGTTCTGTATACAATAATGATAAATAATTTATGTCAAAACCACAAACTTGTTGAGCTCCTTTATAAAATGCATTTATAATGTGGTCACCTGAAGCAGAAACTGTTAATACATTTTTATTTGAGAAATCTAAATATTTATAATATCCTGCTATATTTTCTGTTGTAAAAGAATATATTTGAGATAAGTTATTAAAATTATTTACATCTATATCTTTTAAATTTATCTTTTTCTCATTTTCATTTAAATATTTTATAAACATTATTCTCTCCTACTAGCTGGACAGCCTTTTATGTTATTTTCTTTTATATATTTTAAATATTTTTGTATAGGTTCTGAATTTATAATTTCCTTAAATGAATTATTTTTCAAAGTTAATTGAGATTTATATTCTGGATTTTGTGAAACTATCCAGGTACATGGTGAAACTTGTCCCAAATTATTAATATATAAAAACTTATTTACAGCAGGACAATAGCCATCTGAACCTTTTGTTTTATTCTCTGAAAAACTATATTTAACCTTTATCTGTTCTTTGTATTTTTCTGCTAATTTTTCTAATTCTTCTTTAACACTAGATATTTTTCTTTTTGAAACAATATTTTCATCTCCATCTAATCTCCCTACTGCTTCCATGAATGAAAATATAATTTCATTAGCATTAAGTTCTATTGCTAGATTAATAATATCTTCTAATTTATTTTCATTTTCTTTATATATTACAGTTCCAATTCTAGTATAAATTTTTCTTTTCGTTAAACATTTTATTCCTTTTAATGTTTTTTCAAAGGTATTTTTTCCTCTTACATATTCATGTATATATTTGTCGCTTCCATCTAAACTTACGTGAACCATTGGAAAATTGAAGCTTTTTAATTCTTCTGCAATTTCATCAGTAATCAGTGATGCATTTGTTGATATGTCCATATCAAATCCCATTTCACTTGCGTATCTTAATATTTCAGTCATATCTTTTCTTGTAAATGGTTCTCCACCAGTAAATTTTATATATGTAAAATTATTTTCCTTTAAATCCTTAATTGTTCTTTTTACTTCATCTGTTGTTAATTCATTATCATATTTTTGAGCTTCACTACTAAATATACAATAACTACAATGATAATTACATGTATTTGTTATTTCCCATAATACTCTTCCACCATTTTCAGGTATTCTAAATAAACAAAATGGATATCTGTTCAATATAATCCCTCTTTCTTTAAGATTTCTTCATATTTATTGTATTTTGGATTGTTGCTTGAGTTTATTATAAAGAACTCTTTTTTTAAATGTTTTATTTTTTCTATTTTTTGTTCATTGGTTAATTGCATTTTTATTCTTTGTATAATTTTTTCTCTTCCTAAATCGCCTTTTTCTAGTCTTTTTATTTGAATATCTTCTTGGCAATAGAACATTATTATACTATCTACTATATCATATAGTTTATCTTCTATGAGTAATGCCCATTCAATAAATATAACTCCATTACTTTTGTTTATTTGTTCCTTTAGTTCACTTTTAATTTTAGGATTTATAAATTTTTTATATTCTTTCATTTCATTTTTGTTATTATAAATCTTTTGATTAAGTTGTTCTCTGTTTATCTTCTCTTTATCTAATATATTTCTTCTAATATCGTCAACATCTAAAAAAATAGCATTTACTTGCTTTTCTTTACAAATCTTCTCAAAAATAAGCATTCCATAACTTTTTCAGCTTCCAATAGAGCCTGTAACTCCAATAACTTATTTCATTTATTTCTCTCAAGCAAATCCATACCTTGAAAGACATAATGA